>JANQER010000402.1 GCA_028278255.1 Elusimicrobiota bacterium
TCTGCATCTGCCCGTCAAAACGCCCCTTGGCTTTCTTGCACCCCGGCCAAATGTCTTTCAAAACCCTAAAATCACCTTTTTTGAGATGAAAAAGAAAAGACACATCCTTGTTTGATTCTTCGCTTCTGTTGACGGGAAAACGCCCTTCCCCTCTCACCAAATACCCGTTCTTTCGAAAAGCTTCTATATTCGTTAATTTAACAACTGGACCATTCAAAGAAATCTCTGCACTGAATTGGTCATAGGGGATAGACCACAAAGAACCGTCACGCCCGTAAACAATTCCTTCCAGCCGGGGATCCAGCGGAGACCCATGTCCTGTCAGACTCATATGAAGAAATCCATCCATGGACCAATCAAAATCAGCCAATCCCATCAAAGCATTGGCATGCAAGTCCCATCCCCTCAACGAAAAATCCCACTTATGAGGGCCCATTTCACCCTGAACCAACAAACGTTTTTTGTTGTCTTCCCAAAAACACAAGTCTTTAAAATGAAGCTGCGGCCATTGATCAAAAAATATCTGCCCTGAAATCCCTTGAAAGCCTGCGTCAGCCTGCGTGAACTCAACATGTTCTTTTGACCAAACAACACTGGCCAAATCCTGGTCAAAATAATGCTGATTGATCCACAAAGATTGCGCCCGCAAATGACTCGTACAAAACAACTCCGACTGAGCATTCCACTGCCCGGTGATTTCCAGTCCGCCGAAAAATGTCAGAGGTCCCAAATGAATATTACGCAGATCATTCACCAGCTGAAAATGCGCTGTTTGAGGCCCTGTCAAAAACACTTGACTGCCCTTTTTCACGCGCCAGGAACCTTCAGATGTTTGCGCAACAAAATGATCAATAGATATTTGCCGATTAGAATAATGTGCCTGCCCTGTCCATGTCATGGGGTCTTGGTGACCAAAACAAAGTCCTTTTCCTGCCAGATCAGCAAAAACAACAGGCGCCTTCCACGTCCCTTGACAACGCAAAACCCCATCAAAAAAACCCAAGGGATGGGAACGAATATCGAAAGACCGGGCAAGCCGCTGTAAAGGGATGTTGTCCATCTCAAGCCTTAAATCAATGGGACGATCTACCCCTGCCTTTCCCGGCACGGCTTTTCCCATGACCCCTTGTCCGCGCACATTCCCCTCTTCAGCCACGACAGCCTCTAGTGTTTCAATATTGATCTCCCCGTCTCTATACCGCCCTTTCACAGAACCTTCAAAAAGGATATTTCTCCAGAGCACCTCATGCCACTGGGTAGCAAATCGCACATCCGGAGAAAGCAAATGACCATGCACACGCAATGACCCATTCATATATCCTGTTTGAAAAAAAGGGCTGTTCAGCCCCAGCAGCATGTGCCAGTCAGACAATAAAATTTTTTTAAAATCAAAACCACCTTTTATTTTTTCTTCTGAAAAGTCCAAATTCAAATACCCCTGAATATTGTCTCCCACTCTTAATTGAGACAATGCCAATTGTTTATTGTTTGACACAAATTTCCCCTGAATTGTTCCCAAACCATGATTATTCACCCAAAAAACAGGCGAAAGAAATTCACCCCGGACACGCCTGACGCCTTTTTGGCCGCTGGTATTCCATTCCATCACACCCTCTGCCCGGACCTCACCATCATAAACAATCTGATCAACTGTAAAATGTTTAAACTGCGTCAGCACATTCCAAGTAATGTTTTTCAATTTCGAATCTTTTATGTCCAGCTTCCCTTTCCCTTGACCGTGCCAAACGCCGGAAGGCTGATACACATCAATCTTTTCGAGATGAAACACAGCATCCTCCATATGAAACACCACAGAGGCTTTGTCAAAAAATGTATTTTTCCATGTCCCTTCAGAAAATGACAGATTCCCCCACAACGCCATATCGGACGGGGACCATCCCTTATCAGAAGAAACAGACAATTGTCCACTGAATCGTCCCTGCAATTCATCCCGCAGCCGTAAAAAACCCGTTAAAAACCGTGCATCCGCTTCACGGATAAACAACTTTAAGAACCAATCTTCTGAGGGTGTCCACTTCCCTTTTCCTGTG
>JANQER010000439.1 GCA_028278255.1 Elusimicrobiota bacterium
CAAAACACAGACACCAAAGCGCTCTGTCGTTATGACAAAGCCGCACAAACATGGGAACGCATTGAATCAGGACTTGATACTTTTCATTACGAAAAAATGGATATTTTTGAAAATGAAATCTGGCTGGGTGGCACTGACGGTTCTGCTGCTGTTTATGACAAAACACAAAAACAATGGACTGAGATCCCCACGAGCCTGGATGAAGACTATGTCAACCGCGCGGATCTGGTGCAAGCTGAAGAAAACGAATCATGGTTCATCTTTGCTTTTGGCTATGGCGGATATGGCGAACCGCTTTATTTTCGCAGATATGACAAAACCACAAACACCTGGGACCTGCCTGCCGGTGATATGGATTATGAGGGTGATGAATTCTTAGCGGATGCAGCCAAAGGCCAAAACAACCTATGGTTTGTAACCAATTCAGGTGACGGCGGCGGTTATGAAAGCCTATATAAATTCAGCAAAGATACAAAAACCATAGAATTTGAAGAACATTTCGGACAAGAAACATCATTGGCATTGGACAATGACTCTTTTTGGATCAGCACCAAAGAAGAAGGCTTGTATCACATGAACAGAGGCACATCAGAAATCACCCAATACACAACTGACCATGGTTTATACAGCAATGCCATTGACCAAGTCATGATGGACGGCCCGGGTGTGTGGACAACCTGTGCACAAGGTCTTCAACAATTTGACCAAGGCCAAACAGTCAAAAGCATTCCCTGGAACGGCCCATCCGGCAACAGTATCTATGATATCCAAATCAGCCAGGGCAGCGTCTGGGTGGGTCATGAAGAAACCAGCCGTGCCGGCATGAGCCAATACAATTCTACAACAGATCAATGGCACGCTGTTCAACAGTCGGATGTGGATGAATGGAACCCGGTGATTGGCCGGGTCATAGAAATGGATGAGGACACAGTTTGGTCAAGTGCAGGCGAATTCTCAGCTTTTCTGGTTTATGACAAAACAACCGGCATCACCACTGGCAGTGACATGTTTGAAAGCATCACAGACATAGAAGCGCAGGGGGACCACTTATGGATGACAGGCATGTATTGGTCTGGTGCCCCTCGTGATCAAACCAGCGGCGCCTTGATCCAATACAACAAAACAACCGGCAATGTCAGCCGGTGGCCGTACTGGGTCTATGACTATTCACAATGGAAATTCATCAGAGATCCTGCCATGCCTGTGTATGCAGGTGTTCTGGCATTAGACGGGAACGACATCTGGTGCGGTACTCCGGAATGGCTGGAAGGATCATACAACACCCCAGTGCAAAGAAACGGCATAGCCCGGTTCAATGCCCTCACTGAACAATGGGAACTCTTTACCACCGCTCATGGTTTGCCGTCACACACCATCAATGCCATTGCAGTTGAGTCTCTGTATGTCTGGGCCGGTACTGACCAGGGTTTGGCACAATATGACAAAGCCCTGAATCAATGGCAAACCCTGGACGCGCCCTTGCCCAGCCAAAACGTGCTGTGTGTGCAAGTCATAGGCACTGGCGTATGGGTGGGCACGGACAAAGGATTGGCCCATTACAACCGCAGCAAAGACACTTGGGACATCTATACCCCTGCACAAGGACTGGCCGGTTCAAAAATACTCTCCATCAAATCAGACGGCTCAAATGTTTGGGTGGGCACAGACAGCGGCTTAAGCTCTCTCAGCATGGGCAGCAATGTGGTGTGGAACCAAACCATTCCTGTGAGCGGTACAGGAGAAATATTTGTCCCGCAAACCATTCCGGGCATCATAACCCCCGGCAAATATTTATTGCAAGGCACACTGTCAGGATCAACAGGGCAGCATTTGGCCCAGGATCAAGTGCCCTTTTATGTGGTGGATGGTGATTTGATTTTAACAGTTGATACAAACAAACGTTTGTACAAGTCCGGAGAAAACATTGTCATCACAGGCATTGTCAGCAACACAAGCCCGGACATCCTCACTGGTGTGCCTGTGACGCTCTATCAAAACACCACAGTCATATACACAGGTGTCTTTGATCTGTCTTCTGAAGAAACCAAAACCTTTTCCCTTACGCTCACAGCACAAGATTCTTTCACATTACAGGCACAAGCACATGAAGTGAACATCTATGATGCTGTCACAGTGGAACCGGCCAATGTCCAAGTGTCTCTCACAGGTCCGGACACAGCTGACACTGCGCCCTTTGAATTGTCTGCTGTGATCAAAAACACAGGCCGTGTCAATGCAGAGGTGCATGTTGATTTTGAAGGCCAACAAACCAGCATGACCCTCTTGCCTGAAGAATCGCGTATTGTCACGCAAACATTTCAACAAGCATCCCATACAAACTACACTGTGGCGCTCACAGGGGATGTGAACAAAACCGCACAAAAAACCGTGTCCCTTGGTATCACTGCAGACTTGGACCTCATGTTAGAACCAGTGTACAAGGAAGGGACTCTCAATATCCCATACAAACTCTCAAACGCAGGTGCTCTGCTCTTAGACACTGCACTTGTCTTTTCAATAGACGGCCAAGTGTTCACACGGCCGCATGCTGTGCAGCCAGGGAGTGAAATCTTCTCAAACCTTGTTTTGGAAAACAAAACACAAGGCAGTTATACGCTGGAATACCAAACGCCTTTTGTCACAGCCACAAAAAACATCCAAGTGGCCAAACACAACCAAGTGCAAATCATAGACATGACTTTCACAGAAACAGCTGATGCATTGATTATGCAGGCGCACATCAAAAACCAGGGTCCCAACACAATTGAAGGCGCTTATTTGTTTGAAGGTGTTCAAATGCAGACAACAGATGTCCTGTTGCTGGCGCCGGGGGAAGAGTCTCTGCTCACAATCACTCTCCCGCAAAACCTTCCCATGGGTTCTTACGAAGCAGAGCTCAAAGTCCTGTTAAACAATGGCGCTGTCTTAGCAGAACAAAAACAAATCCTGACCCTTGCCCCGCAGCTACAGGTCCAATCTCTGGTCTTGTCGCCGTCTTATCAAGCCGGACAAAACGGAATCATATCTGTCACTTTGCAAAACACAGGCGCAGCTGATGTGCAAGTTCTGGCGTCTCTTCATGCCGGTGACATTATCAATAACGCCCAAGCAGAATGGTTTGAACCCGGACAAGAAAAAACCATGTCATACACATTTCACATCCCTGCAGATCTTGAAACCAAAAACTATCCCGGCGTCTTGCGTCTTTCCAGCCAACAATCAGCCTGGTCGCAGGACATTCCCATCTCTCTCAATGTACAAGGACACCAAATCCAATCACAGGCTTTCTTTGACAAAACCCAATATCAAGCTGGAGACACAGCCCGCTTGACCTTGCGTATCAACAGCGCCAATGACTTGTCCCCAGCGCTATACACACAAATCACCTCAGACATCTACGAATCACACACTGCACCCGTGGCCATAGGGCCTGATCCAGTGGACTTTGTTTTTGACATCCCTGTTCCAGAAGGCACATATGACGCCAAAACAATATCCTATGGATACTATATGGACACAGGCCGGGCTTTATATTTGAACACGATTTACCTGTACAAGAAAAAAACAAACATCAGCATCTCATTGGACCAGCAAGTGTACCAATCAGGTGAACTCATGCAAACATCTCTCTTGGCAGACATCCCTGGTGACATACACATCAAATCCCCGGGTTATGATCAAACCTTATCACTGGCAGCAGGCATGCCAGCACAAGTTCACATTCCTCTGCCTCAAGAAAACAGTTCTGGCACGTACTTCCTGGAATACACATTTCAACCAGAATCTGGAACAGACCCAGTGTCCGGTGCAGTGCCTTTTGACATAAAAGGCATGCTGATCCAAATCAAAGAATGCCATTTGGACCAATCCCAATATGAACCAGGCCAACCATATCAAGCCACATTTCACATAGAATCCAATCAGCGCATTGACCCGGTTGTTCTCAAAGCATGGCTCAAAGACAAAACAGGTTATCATGAAAGCTTTTCCACCACCACAGTCTTAATCCAAGGACAAGGCCTATACAAAGCCTATGGAACCATGCCCACAGGCACGCCTGGTTTAACCAGGCTCTACTACAGTGTTTTCCGTCAATCGGTTAACGGAAACGAATTCCTGTTGGCAGGCGGCAACACATCCATAGATGTTTATGTTTCGGACCATACCCCGCCTGTGATTGATATCACTGGTGTGGAACAAGGGGAAACATATCACACATCAGTTGCACCGGTGGTCTCAATAAAAGACAAAAACACTTATGACCAAATGATGACACTCAACGGAGCCGTCTACACGTCCGGAACACCCATTTCAGGTGAAGGGAATTACACACTGAAAGTTACAGCTGTGGACATGGCCGGCAACCAATCCCAATCTGCTGTTGAATTTATCATCAAACGCGGGTCATTGCCAAACATAGACAATGCCCAAGCTGTTCCCAATCGGCTTTGGCCGCCGAACCACAAATTGGTGCCGGTGAACATTGCAGGCATCACAGGAGACAATGTCACTGTCACCATCACCGGGGTGACCCAGGATGAACCTGTGTGGGGACATAGGCACGGCTGGACCAGTCCTGACGCTGTGATTAACGAGGACAAAGTCAAAATCCGTGCTGAACGTTCCAGAAAAGGCAACGGCCGTGTGTATTGGATTTATTTCACAGCCAAAAACGAATATGGCGAACAAACAGGTCATGTCACAGTGCAAGTGCCGCGCCGCCGGAAAAAACCAGCAGTGGATGACGGGCAAAAATATGACGCCACAAAAACCTCTTGTTTTCAAAGATGGTGGCAGCAGCGTTTCCCCATACAATGGGGCCATTGGCGCCACATCACGCAATGGCTGCGCGCCTGTTATCGAAAACACAGTTGGAACAATAAGCATTTTTATCACAAAGACCAGTCTCTGGTATTCTAAGATTTAACACATGCTGGACATAAAATTCAAACTCAACCCCACACACACCAGCGAACGCGACTGGATGCAGCCTTCCTCTCTCAAAACATTGTTTTGGAACTGCACCTATGCTTGCAATTACAAATGCGGGGTCTGTTTTTCAGATGCACACAAAAAAAGAAAAAATGAACTCACCGCGCAAGAAATCCTAAAATTCTTTTCAACTATGCAAGGGAACGGTCTCAAAGATGTCATTGTTTCAGGCGGCGAACCATTTTTGCGGCCGGACTTGCTTGATGTTTTATGCACATTCAAAAAATGGGGCATCAGTGCACGCATTGCCAGTAATGGCAGTCTGCTCAATCAAAACACAATAAAAACACTCAAACAAAACACATCCACCAAATCTTTTCAAATCAGTTTGGACTGTTTGTCTCCGGAAAAATACAAAATTCTACATGGATGTTCTGCTGAGCACTTGCCCAAAGTGATTGAAAACATCAAACACATCAAACAGCACGGATTTCACACCACCATTGCCGCACGCTTGATGCCCTTAACGCTTCCTGAGATCCCAGCCCTGCTGGACTTTGCCGTGGAACAAAACATTGATACTGTCACTGTTCACATGCCCATGCAAACCAAACGGCACAATGACACATTTGATTTTCATGAAGACCTCTTTCAAAAGATGACACCTGTGTTTGATCACTATACAACCCTCAAAAAAAAATGGCTCATTGAGATTTATGTGCCTTGGGCAGCTTTTCACCCTGTGGTCAAAACATGGGAAAAAAAAGAAAAAATCGTTTATTCCGGATGCACGGCAGCCCGGGACCGGCTCACAATCAATCCCAGTGGTGAAATCGGATTTTGCGTGTGCTTGGACACGCCAAAACTGTCTCTCGGGAACATACGCACGCATGATATACGAGACATCTTCAAAAATGCTCCACTGTGCAGTGCAATGAAAAACCCAGCGGCTGCAGGCCTATGCACGGATTGTGAACATGTTGCGCAATGCGGCGGCGGCTGCCGAACAAACGCTTATCTGGCCGCAAACAACATCATGGGACAAGACACGCTATGCCCTTTGATCAATCAAGTGAGCTGCAAAACAAAATGAACGTGATCAGCCTCATCTTTGGCCGGCGGGGCATGGGCAAAATATCATTGCTCATACTTCCCTTAACAGTATGTGTTGGTCCTGATATGCAGCGTTTGCCCTCTGTTTTATTCATTCTCTTGGGAATTATCTGTTGGTCACAGGTGTGTCATCTGGTCAATGATTTGGCTGACAACTCTCAGGACCAAAACAACAAAACACTGATCACGCTTGCTATTGTGTTTTTAACAGCAGGCGTCACAGCCATATCTTTCACATTTAGAATAAAAGTCCTGCTGGTATACACAGCCTCTATTTTATTAGGGATCTTTTATTCCATAAAACCTCTGCGATTCAAAGTGCGCGGCATCTGGGGCATTGTTTCATACAGCCTGTCTTGTGCATTGGCCTATGTGCTTGTGCCGGCTGAGGCATTTGATTTAAAGCCTGGTTCATTGGTGGTTTGCTTGTTTTTGGCTGTGTTTTTTGACAAAAGCGTTAATCTGCTCTATCACCAGATCATGGACTATCCCAATGATCTCAGAGAAGCCTTCCCCACATTTGCCGTGCAATCCGGTTTGCCCTTTTCCAGGCGAATCTTGTCTGTGGCGTCATGGCTGGCTTTTTTTCTCATGTCTGCTGCTTATTTTGAAACAGCGCGCACTTTATCGCATGGCATGATCAAGAGCAGTCTTGTTCTATTCTCAGTTATTGTTTTTATAAGTGTTTACTTTTTTGGCGTCTGCTGCCGCAAAACCAAAATGATCAGCTTGTTCAATGAGCTCAACACTTTTTATTTAAGCGCCACATTGATCTTATTTCGCGTGACCCCTGTCTTTGTCCTGGCCTTGTTGTTTCAAATGAATGTGCTGTACATTGCCTATGGTTTCATGGCTTTAATAATTCTGTTGTTGGAAATATATCATTGTGGTTTGTCATTTTTTCGATTTTCGATTGATCGGTAGTTGCCTGATTTATCAGGCGTATTTATAAAAGCGCCCGATGAATCGGGCAATTACGGAAAATAGTTTACAAAAGCGCCCGATGAATCGGGCAATTACGGAAAAGAGGGAACAGACATGAGCAAAACCTATGCATTCTTGGCCCTGATCTTATTAACGGCTTTGGGTGTCAGGTTGTATGCTTTGCACAGTTATCACAAAAGCGTGTATTCGGATTTCCTGTTATGGGATGAACAAAGCGCGCATGCTTATGCCATGGAAATGGCCAAAGGGGAACAAAACAAAATTGAATACCATGGCACAGGAAAACTGCCTGTTTTGATCATGGGGTTTATGTACAAAATTTTTTCACCCCGCACAGATGTGATCAGAATGGTTCATATCCTATTGGGGGTCATGACTTGTTTTTTCATTTTTCTCATTGGAAAAGAACTGGGCAGCGAAAAAACAGGGCTCATGGCATGTGCGGTGGCTGCCTTATACAAACCCTTTCTTTTTTACAACATCACGCTGCTCAAAACATCTGTTGCCTGTTTTGTTTTATCAGCAGTCATCTATATGTTTCTCCTGTTCATCAAAAAAGAATCAATTGCCAAATCTGTTTTTATGGGCCTATTGGCAGGGTTATTCACACAAATCAGGCCTGAGGCCATCCTGTTATGGCCCTTGTTCATGTTAATGCCTTTCACACTGATTGACCGCAGCCTCAAACAAAAGACTGTGCTGGCAGGTGTTATATTTTTAGGCCTATTCCTGTGCTATGCCCCGTTTCTCATTGGAAACAACAAAAAAACCAAAAACCAAATTCTGGGCAAACCAGTATTTGGCATTGCCTTTTACCTGGGAAACCAGCCAGGCAATAACACCCCCTATTACCGGCCGGTCCCCTTTGCCAAACCAGTGCCCCGATTCCAGGTGGCGCAATTCATAGTGGAAGCAAGCAAAAGAACCAGCCAAAAATTAGGATTCAAAGGAACATCTGCATTTTGGACAAAAACAACGCTCACACTTATAAAAGAAAATCCCTTTTGTTTTATCAAAAAACTTTTTATCAAAGGACTGGCTGTTTTTCATTCTTTTGAAGCATGCGATCATTATGGCCTGTCTTTTCTCAAAAGCCATATGTCTTTTCTCAAAATCCCGTTTATCCCATTTGCCCTGGTCATGCCATTTGCCATTGCCGGGTTCCTATTGCTGTTCAAAACGCACAAAACACACAAACTATCAAGTGTTATGCTGCTGGCGTCTATTGTCCCGTTTATTGTGTTTTTCCCAAACGCGCGGTTCCGGCTGCCTTTGATGTGCCTGTTGATTCCCTATGCTGTGTTATCAGGGCAAAAAACATATGATTGGATCAAAAGAAAAGAATACAAAAATCTAATAGTCATCCTGACACTCATCAGTGTTTTAACAATAACTGAATTCCTCCCGATC
>JANQER010000032.1 GCA_028278255.1 Elusimicrobiota bacterium
TGCTCAGATTTTTGTAATTGCCCGATTCATCGGGCGTATTTATAAAAGCGCCCAATAAATTGGGCAATTACGAAAAAAACAAAATCGCCAGCGAATTCACAAGTAAAGTTATTTAAGCGCCAGCACAATAGTGGTTCAACCCATTTAAAATATGGGGTTGTAGCCTGCCGATTTATCGGCGCTTTTAAGGTTTTACCCAACTTTATAAATGGGCCGGACCACTAGCGCTCCAACTGGATGCCCATCTTCTTCTCAATCGCTTGTTGGTACACCCAAGCGCCCACCACAAGATCCTGCACAGCCAAACCAGTTGAGTCAAACACAGTGATGTCTTCTTGAAAATGTCTTCCTTGTTTTTTTGACGCCACAATGTCCCCCAAACTGCCTTCGATGTTTTCCTGGTTGAGTTCGCCGGAGGAGAAACCCGCATTCACTTCACCGGAATGCCGGGCCTGCTCCAAAACATCCACAACAATACGCGATCTATTCAACAAAGCCAACTCAAGCTCTTGCTTTCCAGGGGCATCAGCGCCAATGGCATTGATGTGTGTGCCCGGCTTAATCCATTCGGCTTTGACAACAGGCTCACGCGAAGGCGTTGTGGTGACCACAATGTCTGCTTCACATGCTTTTTGAACGTCACATGACGCAAAAACAACTGAGGTTTCTTTTGATTGCTTCTCGCAGAATTTCTTGGCCTCTTCAAGCCGGCGGCCGGACACACGCACTTCTTTCAACGTAAAAAGCGCTTGCAAAGCTTTTAACTGGGTCACAGCCTGCCGGCCGCACCCCACCAACCCCACAACAGAAGATTCGGGTCTGGCCAAATATTTGGCTGCCACGCCACCGGCTGCGCCTGTACGACAATCTGTGAGGACACCGGCTGACAGCACAGCCAAGGGCATCCCTGTTTCAGGATTATTAAGCACCAGCACAGCCGCCACTGCCGGCAGGCCTTTTTCAGGGTTTTTGGAATGGGAGTTCACCACTTTCACCCCGGCAAATGGCTTGCCTTGTAATGATTGAACATGCGGCAAATAAGCCGGCATGGCTCTGAGGTCTCCGTTAAACTCCTTGAAATCCAAATAAACCTTGGCCGGCATCTGCGCTTCTTCGCGTCCCATACAGGCAAAGGCCTCCTCCACCAAGGGGATGGTGTCTTTGACACTGAGCATGGATGCGATGTCTTTTTCAGAAAGCCAAAGGAGGTTCATGGATAATTTTTGATTTTAGATCCCCGATTTTTGATTCAAAAACAACTGGGACTGCTGCGAAATGCTTTTTTCCTTCAACCCCCCTCTCCTGTCTCTGACGGGAGAGCAAGGGCTTCACGAAGTGAAGGGTGAGGGCCTCAATAGGCTATTTCGCAACGGTTCCCAACTACTGTTTCTTTTTTTTCTCCGATGATTCAGATTCTTTGTCTTCTGGAGAGGGCTTAAGCAATGCCAGTGTTTGCTCGGCATCCGCCAGCAAAGCGCTCTCCGGATTTTTCTCTATAAAGGCTTCCAAAGATTCTGCTGCCTTGTCTGTTTTTTCATCTTCAATCAAGGCCAATACTTTTTTAAACGCATCCAATTCTTCTTGTGTGACAGGCTTTTTGGTTTTTTTGCCTTTCCAATACAGTTTTTGCGACGATGCTTTTTTCTTTTTTGAACCGCGCACAGCAGCCGCAGCGACCACGCGTTTTTTGTGTCTTTTTTCAGTCCGCATCACTTTTGACTGCAGCTCCTTGAGCCAATCCTTTAAATTCCACTCTTTGGCCTGAACAGGCGCCACACACCCGATCATAAACAAAACAAGGACAAACTTTGCTATTAGTCGATTCATAAAAACCTCCATGAAATGTTTTTCAATTTCGAATTTCTATTCTATCTATTTAACCACATCGTCCAATGACACATATGTTTCTTTTAATTCCGGCTGAAGTTTCAAGGCTTTTTTGTACGCAGCTTTGGCGGTTTTCTTGTCACCTTTTGCCCAGGCCGCGCGCGCCAGGTTTATTTGTATGCCGCCGTCTGCAGAATCAGCTTCAGCAGCCTTCTGATACAGCGCAAAGGCTTGTTCTTTTTCATCCTTCATCCAATGCACATTGGCCCTGTTGTTCATGGCAGAGGCGCTTTTGGGATTCAATGCCAAAAGTTTATCGAAACATCCGGCGCTTTCTTCCCATTGGCTGTGTTCGGCATACACAATCCCCAGCTGAAGCTGCGCTTCTTCGTCTTTTTCATTTTTCTTAAGCCTGGCCTTGTAATGCCCGCTCAAATAAGACAAGCGCTTCTCCAGCACTTTTTCCGTGTCTTTTGATGTTCTTTCTAAAATCATTTCTTTGCCCGGGGCCTTTAATTTTAAAGACACATCAGGCAAAGAAGCCGGGGCATAAACAGCCCAAGCTTCATGAATATCAATGATTTTGGCTTTCTGATAAGCAGCGGCTTGATGATAGGCCCGCGCGCCGGACTCCCAGGCTTTGTAAAACGACCGGCCCATTAAAGTCACTTCCACAGGGATCCAAACAGCTTCTTGATATTGAACAATTTTATCTTCAGGCAGGCCCAATTCCAAAGCATAAGAATCATCCACCTGAAACATCAGCAGCACATGCCCCGGCACATCAAGCACATTGGCCGGAATTGTCATGCTTTCTAGCAAAGACGCATAGAGACTCACCAAATCATCACAATCACCGCTTTTTCTTTTTAACGTTTCTCTGGGATACTGAATATAGTCAATGGCCTCAGTATTCTTCACGGCTTTTTCATAGGGATTTGTGGGATCCTTTTGATAAGAAAGCCCATACTCGCCCAAAGCATTAAAAAGAATGAGCGCTCTAGAAATCGCTGGATTCAAAGGCGGCTTGTCTATGTCTTGATGAAATTCTCCCAGAGCGGCGCGCGCAAATTCCATGATGACCGGGTCACGCGGCGTCACAAATGTGGCCAGCCGGCGTGTGTCCTGCCAAGACATGGCATTGCGCGAATACAAAGTAAAAGGCTGGGACCGCTTGAAATCTTTTTCTTCGCCTTCCAGGTAATAAGTGACAGTGAGCTGCGCCTGAATAGGCGTGTCTTCACTCATGGACAGTATTTTGTTGTTAAATGTGGCCTTGAGATCAATTTCTTTCCGCGCGCCAGGCCCCATGCGCTTGATCACGGTTTCAGTGGGGTAATCCATAAAATCCTGCAGTTTAAAACCCACACGCACCTGCTGAAAAAGTTTTTCCGAATTGTTTTTGATCACCAGCTTGCCCACAGGATTGTTGGTGTAATATTTGTACTGAGCGGAAAACACATTGTTCAGAGAAATAGAAGGGATATCCATGGGCGGCAGATTTTTGGGCCGGGCTGTTTTGGCTTGCGCCAAAGCACGCGGGCCTTTTAAATCCGCCTGGCTTGAGATCCCCTGGGCCTGAGGTGCAAGCGCATAATAATAAGTCAATCCCGGTACAATTTCCATGTCCGTATAAGAAGAATGCGTGCTCGGAATCACTTGAAAAACATCAGTGGACACTGCCTCATAAGT
>JANQER010000036.1 GCA_028278255.1 Elusimicrobiota bacterium
GAGCATCAGATTATTTTACATTTTTATCGTCACAAAAAGAGCTTTTTCTCCCACAAATTTTGTTAACGAGGCTTAAAATGTTGTCCACAGAAAAACGCCCGATAAATCGGGCAATGACAAAAAAACGTCAAACCACACTCATTATATTTTCCGTTGAGTGATATCTCTTTGGACAAACAGGGTGGACGTCACTTCTCCGTTTTTGTCATACAGCGTGTTAATATTCAGTTCCACATCCTTGCGGCCATTGTCCTTGGTTTGAACAACCAAATGGGCATTCCGCAGCTTTCCGGTTTTGTGCCATTCTTCAAAACATTCTTTTTGTTTAGATTCATCCGCATATAAAAAATCCACCTGCTTACCCAACAACTCATCCTGCGAATAACCTGTCATGGTCAAAGCCGCTTCATTGCACTCAATAATTTTCCCGTCAGGAGCGACCCGGTAAATGGCATCCGGGCTGGCATTAAAAACAGTTTGATATTTCAAGGCATTCTCCAATGCCAAATCATCGCTTGCTTTCTTTTCAGTGATATCAATCACAAGCCCGTCGATCCCCACAAAACACCCTGTCTTATCAAACACAGAAGACTTCCGGTCCTCCACCCATCGCACATGACCCTCTCTGTCCACAATCCGGTAATGCTGAATAATTCGGCCCTGCCTCAATGCCAGCAAAACACCTTCATGGCATATATTTTCCCTGTCATCCGGATGAATCAAATCCAGCCAATTGACTGTGTGCATAAGAAAATCTTTGCCTGTATACCCGCAAATCTCCTCACTGCCGCTGACAATCTCCACCGACCAGTCTGATTTTCCCCGATAAACCATGCCCTGCATATTCTTAATCAGCGACCAATAAAGAGATTCTTTTTCTTCCAATGATTTATAAAGATTTTTCAAGTCAGACACATCAGACACAGACGCCAATGCGCCTTCAAATGCCCCGTCATTGTCCAGCAGCGGGCATATCTTCATCAGCACATATATCTTTTTCCCGTCTTTTCTATACAGCACGCACTCATATTTCTCATGCCAATTTTTCTGCACACTTTTCAAATGCTCTTTTGTAAACAAAAACTTCTTCTCAATCATAAACTGAGACAACTGCCGGCCTGTGATCTCATGCGGTTCGTAACCAAGCATCTCTGACAAACCTGTGTTGGCAAAAACAATATTAAAATGAGTGTCCACCGCCAAAACACCCTCATTTAAATTTTCCATAAGATCGCGGTAGTGTATCTCACTTTCATCGATCTTCTTCTCTTTCAACTTCTCTTCTGCCAAATCCTTCAGCATTCCGAGCATGGTGTGCAGATTGGTGAATTTGTTTTTGTGTGGAGTTTTCATAATTGCTCAGCCCTCAAATTTCTATTGACTTCCGCCAAAAGACCAGCGCGCTTCCGCATACAGAGTCCGGGTTCTCTCAGGCACCACTGGAAACTCACGGTGCTTTTCATTAAAAAGGTTTTCCACGCTCAGACCCAAATCCAATCCCTTTCGGGGAGAAAACCCGATTTTGGCATCCACCACATGAAAGGACTCAATGGCCGCAGGAATCCCATTCACCCCGTCTGTTCCAGCTTCCACCGGGTACACATCGTCCTGATAATGATAATCCATGGACAGATAAAGATCTTTTAAAATGAAATATTGAAACCCGGCATTGCACATATATTCAGGCACATCAGCCATTTTCCGGCTGATGGTGTCGTCTTTGGCATAATAAAAAGACACATTGGCATACCACTTCAGCACATCCCGCACAGGCATGCCGTCAATTTCCGCAATATACGTGTGGATCAAATACACATGGTCGGTTGATGACTTTCGTATGGACATGAACCCGCCCGTGACCGTATAGTGATTAAAATACACCTGCTCGAATATGGAGCGCGTATAGCTCAATTTGAAATTGTGGCGGGGAATAGAACGCGTGCGATACTCAGCCTCATAATGAATCGCATGCTGGGACCTCAATGCCGGGTCTCCCTGATATATGCCTCCGGGGAAAGTGACGATGTAATATTGATTGTAAAGATGAGGCTTCCGGTAAGAACGTCCCACGGAAGCGCGCACAATATTATTCTTGTTCACCTGATACAAGGCCGTTCCCCGTCCGCTCAATTCATCGCTCACGTCATTAAACGCATCATACCGCACAGACCCGATCAATGTCAAAGGGTCCCAAATATTGTATTCATTCTGAACAAAAGACCCGATTAATGTCGATGAATGTTCCCGTCCCAGTTTCAAATTATTCACGCCGCCTTTGCTGTATATAAAATTATACTGATACACGCCGCCGACCAGCCATGTTTGCCTGGGAAAAACTTTTGTGGTCAGATTGGCTTCCACATGATGACGAAAAGCCGACACATTGTATTTCTCGACATTGTCGGCATAAGGTTTATAATTATGCTGATGAACGGTAAAGACTTCCGCATTCACCTGAATCTGGGTCATGTCCAATACCGATGAATTCACATACCTGGCCTGAAGCAAACGATTCTCCCAATGATGCACATGATCAATGGCAGGGTCTCCGGGTGTGGCGCCGTATCCCCCCTCCCCATTGGAATACCCCCCGAACAGGGACAATTTTTCTTCCTGGGCGCCTTTATAATCCACACGCACATTCACAATCGGCGTGGCATAAGCATCCGCTTCTTCCTCGTTCGTGGATTTATGCCAGCTCTTTTTAACGCCTTCCTGCCGCCAGCCGCCTGTCACAGCCACAGACAACTTCTTCCCGAAAGAATGAGCGCCTGTGAGAGAATAAAGCTGAATGCCGCCGTCCCCCACATATGTTTTCAAGACCGATTTTCTGTTTTCAGAGGATTTGGTGATGATGTTCATGACGCCTGTATAAGCATTGGCCCCGTACAAAGCGGACCCGCCGCTGCGCGTGATTTCAATCCGGTCAATCTCCTCAAAAGTCACAGGCAACTGCGGCCATTGCATCCCGTCAAACATGGGAGTAGACACAGGCTGCCCATTCAACAAATACTTTAACCGCGGGTTGTCATCTTCACAAACGCCGTTTGTCCCCACATCCAAATCACTTCGTCCTCTCACCCAGGACCAAACCCCCGGGAGCCTTTTCAATAGATCAGCCATATTTTTTGCGCCTGATCTTTCAATATCTTCTGAGGTCAACACACTGATGGCCACCGGCGACATGCCCACATCCTGCTGGTATTTGGAAGCGCTTGTGATTGTGAAAATTTCCATAAAAATCAGATTGTCCAAAGAACTCCCCATATCAATCACTTCACCGGTTTCCCCGAAAACAGGTTTATGGGATGACAAAACAAAACAAAAAACCATAACAAGTCTGATATACTTGAACATACAAATCCCAAATAAAAGTCAAAAAAATATTAAATATTTTCGTAAATATTATAATATTATTTACTCTTTAATTGTCGGCCATTCAAAAAAAAAATTAACCCAAAATGAACAAATCTGCGCTGATTATTCTCTCATACAACAAACCGCAGCTCACAGACAGATGCCTGGCATCCATCATGGCTGCCCAATACCCATATGCGCATCTTTTTCTATTGTCCAATGGATCAAATACTCAAACCAATCTCTTGATACAAAAAAAATACCCTTTTTTACAAACAAAGTGTCTCATGGACAACCGCGGGTTTTCAGGCGGGTTCAATGCGGCTTTGCAATGGGTTTTCAGCCAGGGATATGACTCAGTACTTTTTCTCACCAATGACACCACCATTGCCCCAGGAACAGTGGAGGCCTGCGAACAAACAGCCTGGCAAGCCAGTGCAGGCATTGTGGCCCCCTGCATTCATTACTTGACCAAACCAAACAGCATTGACTCCATTGGCGGGTATTTTCAAGCACACACAGCCTCTCTGCACCACTGTCATGACCAGGATCTTCCTGAACAGCTTGATCCCTCACAAGACTACATCCCCGGCACAGCGCTTTGGATCACCAAAGACACATTCACAGCGCTCAACGGTGCAGATGACACCTATCACACGTACTGGGAAGACGCTGACCTCAGCTTCCGCGCCCATCAAAAAGGCATTGGACTGGCCCGGTCCTATGGGGCCATTGTCCATCACGGCGTGGGCCAAACATGCCACAAAAAGCCTTTATACACCACATTTTATTACCAAAGAAACCGCATCCGATTTTGCAAACGATTCCTCACCGGCACGGCACGCGTCAGGGCCCTTGATGTCATTGAAAATGAACTTAATAAGAAAGAAACACTTTGGAAAGAAAAACAAGACAAAAACCGGCTGGATTACCTCACACTTCTGCGGCAGGAACTAAAACACCGGAAATAACCAAATCCCAAGAAACAATAACCAAATAATAACCAATGACCAAAATACAATTACCAATGTTTACTTTTATAAGTTCCGGTACACGCGTATGATTATATAATAAAAAACACTTTTTTTAAAAAGCTCTAGGCCCATTTGCAGCAGTCTGAAGTTGACGAATAGATTTCCAAGTTCCCATGTCATAATAATCGTGCAGTCGAACAGCTTTTACCGGATAAAAAGCCTGATTTTGAATAGGGCCGGCAGAATGCTTCACAGACTGAATTAAATACGCATATAAATCCCTGCCAATCTCTTGTCTAAAAGCATAGCAGCCCCAAAATCCATTATAAGAACCAAAATGCTTTGAGGGTTTATCCTGAAATCTTGTCACAAGATTCTTTTTGTTCACATAAACAGCGCCCAAATTCTTCAATTGGCTGTGTTTTTTGCACGGCACATAACCAAACACCGCCTTTCCCTCTGACAAACCTTCACGCATCAATTGAATCAATGTTGTCTTCAGAACAGGCTTCCCTTGCTTGGTTCTCCGCACAGGCTCCTGCGCACTCAATGACAAAAACGAATCCGGCAGCAAAACAATATTCTTATGGGAAAAAAAATCCCGGGCTGAAAACACAGACCCAGGCCATTCCTCAAACGCATCATCAAACAAAACGCATGTCACATGAACAGGCGCCAATATCTTCTTCACATAATCAACCACAGAGGTCTTCCAGGGCTGAATCACCACCACCACTTTCAGTTGAGAAGATATGTTTTTCCCGCCCACACGCTTTTTTTCAGCCAAAACATGCGCCAAAGAATAATCAATAAGCCTTTTGTCCGGAAAAACCTCAAAAAGCTCCTTGGGCGTCTTCAATCCCAAACGCCTCCCTTCCCCCGCACATGGCAAAATCACTGTGATCTTATCCATCTCATCCATGACAATCCGATTGCCCTCTGGGAATATCAAAAACAAATCCTCACCCGTATAAACCGGAAACGACCGGATGGGTTCGTTATTAGATTTTAATGTCCTGTAGGGGACGTCCCCTACGACATTTTTTATGACGTCAAAAAGAGAAAAGATGAGATCCTTCGCTATCGCTCAGGATGACTTAAAGTTGAGTTCGGCAACGGACCCATAATGAACACTGTCCCCTGGGATTCCAGCAAGATGTATCCAGAAGTTATTTTTGATCCCATTTTAGAGCAAACATATTTCCTTTTAATGTTTTTATGAAGGCCATGTTGTTTAAAACAGCTATACGGGCGATCATTCCGTCGTTCACTTTTGCTTTCAAAATATTTTTACCATTTTCAATATTGATTATAGCGGCTTGACTCGCCAAGTTTTCCTCACTAATAATGGCCATATGGGATGATAAGCCATTTCCGAGAGGATCGCCTATAACGATTAACTTATCATCTTCATAAACTGTCGGCCTGGCAGGCTGTGATTCGATTTTAGATTCCCATAAAACAACATAAGAATCTTTATCAACGCAAATAACTTTGCCATATCTTGACGCATAAAAAACATGCTCATCTTCTCTTATTTGCCTTACTGTTCTATCGGAAATCATTGGTTTGAACACAAGATATTTATTTTCGACCTGCCTCACAAAAGAGAGATTGTCCTGCAATTCAATCTTCATTTTCTTTTTATTTTTGACATCAAAATCAAAAACATGCGGAATCCCGCTGTCCTTCTCAAAAAACAAAACACCCTTATCAACTTTATTGGCAAGATTAATAATTCCTTCAAATTCACCTATCTCATTGCCATTTTGAATCTCATAAATCCTATTAAGTGAAGACGATAATTCTCCTTCTCTCCACGCCTTCTTTTTTTCAATGAGCAGTATTTTATTCTCGTATTTAGTAAAAATCACTTTTGAATTATTACCTTCATACCTCGGCGTTATTCGCTTAGCCCATTTGACTGTGCCATCAGAAAAATTATAGGCTTCTATATAGAAATTATTTTGTCTCGTCTGATAGAGGACACAAATCAATTCATTCTGTCTATCGAATACAACATCCCGAATATCTGCATATTCGTAATCTTTTTTGGGGCCGACCCCTTTTCTTATATTTTCCTTAATTCCCGCCCGTCCGCCTGAATTGCTTACTGGTTGAATCCAAATAATTTTCCCGGTAAAAGCATCTAAAGCAGCAACTGTTTTTGCAAACTCAGGCCGTTGAATTATTCGTCCTTTATGGTATTCAAGGAATTGCCTGCCTGTATTAGCACCTCCATGTTTTTGAATTAGCACATCATTATCGTTTTTTACAAAAACATATTTACTCATCCCACGATTATAAGCGAAAGAAAACACTTTCCCGTCAGGGTCTGGCACATATCTATCCAAGACAGCATTCATTTTTAAGTCTTTAATCAGGTTTATCCTTTTGGTTATTTCGGAAGTTATAGGATTCAACTCTAACATTGACCCACTCTTGAAAATAAGAAGAGAATTTTCGCAGACAATCGGGGCGCTGTCTATTATATATGGGAGGCCGGAAAGACTCTCTTTTTTTGTCTCTGACTTTTTTATTGGTTTCTTAGCCGGGTCAATCTTATATAACCACTTAACCGTGGCATCATTATTATTTTCAATAAACTCAATATTCTCCTCCGAATAGGTAACAAAAGCCATTTTTTGGAATGTCGGTGCTCCAGCACATCCTGTAAGAAAACAGATTACACCTAAACCTATAAATAATTTCTTTTTATACATATAGCACACCTTATCAAGAATTACCATCTTCGCCTGTGCGTGTAAGAAACTCCGTTATCTTGGATAGTTTCCCAAGCTAAATGGCGCAAATGCCTGTCGGCGATTAAAGATGTTGCGGCTGTCCCAACTGTGTTATGAACAATATTTACTGTCAAAGGATTTAAAATGGGAATGCTTGCAACAGCATTCATTTTATTTGCGGTGACTGAAACCAAACTTACGGGTTGAAATCCTCCATATCTAAGTGATTCGTCAATAACAACCGGCCCCTTCTCCGTAGTCGAGAGCAAATTAAAATAGTTTTTATTATGGCTCCTTGCATACCATTCTGCTGATCCAAGAGCACCTCCTAAAAATCCGCCTATGGCTAACCCATTTATGCCTCCGCGTAATATTTGACCCCCATTTCCTCGCCCTCCTGCATAACCATAAGATGCGCCATATCCAAAACCATTTATGGCTCCTTGAGCCATCCTTGCTCCAACTAAGTCAATGCCATTGATATGTTGCAGTTTCGCAGCAGGGAAAAGCCCTTCTCCTAACCCATTTGTTATTCCTCCAACGGCTGATCCGAATAACATCCCTTTTCCGATATTCCCGCCCGCTGCATTCGCTGCAATTCCTCCTGTCACAGCACCGCTAATTTCACCTATAAAAGCACTTGAAAAGATTCCTTGCATTGTGCTTCCAGTAGCAGCCCAAGAGGCTGCCCCCCATGTTGCCGCAACCAGTGCGGCTGTCCCTACATAATATCGGTTCTTATTCCACCAAGAGGCCGCGCCGCTTTGATGCCACGGATGACTTACACTTTTCTCAATCCCCCTCCAAGTGTTTTTTATGTCCCAGGATAAATTCCCTGATGGATCAGTGTAATTGATGGGGTTATTCTCAACATATGAATAACGATTAAGGGTTTGAGGATTATAAGGATTCTTAACGACTCTATCCGGCGTTAAGAAGCGTCCTTCACCGGCATCATAATACCTTGCTTGTAATCCCGTGCTCAGCACTGAGCAAGCAATCAAAGTCATTAAACAGTTTTTAATTTTCATTTTATTGGCCCCCTGCTTGATGAAAAAGATGTCCTATTCTGAATACTCGTCGCCATGTCCTGGCGTAATTTGGGTCCCATCCGGAAGAGTTGTTACGTTTCGTCTAATTGGAATATTCGGTTCGCTGTATGAAATAACTGTCTTGTTCTTTTTTGAAACAGCCGGTTTTTTTGTCCTTTTTATATATTCGCCTGACGGTAAAGGGACATCATATGGATGGACGAATCCCAGTTTATCAAGTCTCTTTGCGCATTTTGCAGACATTTTACGATGTTTTTTTGCTTCTCGGCCTTTTTTCTGTTTTGCCAGCATTTTATAAGAAGTGCCTAAATTCGCCCAAGCTTCGACACATCTTGGGTTTAGCTTTATAGCCAGTTTATAATACATTATAGCTTTATGGGTTTGTCCTTTCCTCCCAAATCTATTCGCGTTTGTTGACACCAAATCTCCAAGCAATTCACGGTGGGTCAAAGTGCGAAGGTACGTCCCACTCTTACGACCATTCTTGTTCACAACAAATTTTTTCGCATATTTTTCATCAGGGACGTGTGCGCCGCCGCTTGTTGTCTCAATATTTTGAATCGGAAAATGAGGATCAATATAACGTATAAACATATGATCCGGCACATGGACAACATAAAGGGGCCAGCCAAGCCGCTGTCCAACGGCGACATATAGGAGAGGCATGGTATAACAGTTCCCTATCTTGGTATCAAAAAAACGATTCAGGTAATAATAATCCTGTCTCCGGTCTGTGACATCATCAATGCAACGGAATTTTTCATGAAGATGAATAACAGTGTTAAGACATCTAATTCTGTAATCCACCGTATTATTCTTCTTAGCCAACTGGCGCACTTTGTCAGCTATAGCGTCAATCTTGTCTGAATAGGATTTGATATCAATATCCGGGTATATTTCTTTGGCCAGAGTAAGGGCGGCAATTCCAATGTCAATATCTTCTTCCGACATTGTTAGGAAGTCATAAATATTCGCTGAACATCTCCCGTGGAATGCCGCCAGGAAGACCAAAAAACAGAAAAGACGGTAAACTTGTGACCCCATCATGCTCTCCACCTTGCCAATTTTTTATTTTATTATTTCCCATCCCTATCCATCAATCAAAATTCGTTTAATTATAAAATAGAAACAAACGTCAATGTCATTTAATTCTTTCCCCTCATCAAAAACAAGATTCAATTCCGGCTGTTGTTCGTCACGTTTTCCGTTTCTGCCGAGCATATTGAAAAGTTTCTGATATGTTTTCAGATCCTTAAAGTGCAATTCCGACGCGAAATCCGCTTTGCGTGCCCTCTCTTCCAACGATCAAACAATTCTTCGTCAAATGACCGGTGCATTCCGTACACAGGCTTTCTCTCCAAAAAGCTTTTTCCTTTCTCCCTGTTTCCTGTTACCCCCCAAAAAAAGGGGGTACACACATACCCCGGCAACTGGAAAGTAAATCCGGGTTATGCTGCCACCCCCATAGGAGTAGCAGCCTTCCTTCATTACCTTACTTTCCAGTTAGAGGCCCTCTGTCCTCTCTAAGGCGTTTACAAAAAGGCTGTTAATATGATTAAATCTCGCCTAATAATCTAATAATATACTATAATTAATTTTATCATAATTCGTTTATTTACAAAAGTAAATTTTCAATAACGAACTCAAGTGGATTCCTTGTCGATTGCGGGCATCAATCAGCTATAATATTGAATTATCCGGTAAGGACTTAACAACAGTTGTGGATTGCGGGCAGGCATCAATCAGCTATAATTTTATATAGATAACTTATATGTGCCACAATGTTGTGGATTGCGGGCAGGCATCAATCAGCTATAATCTCCGCTTATGAATGTATCCGTGGTCTGTTGTTGTGGATTGCGGGCAGGCATCAATCAGCTATAATTGCACGTATTGCTTTAAGATGGCGACTGGTGTTGTGGATTGCGGGCAGGCATCAATCAGCTATAATAAGGGCGCGATAGGCAAGGACTTCCACGCCGTTGTGGATTGCGGGCAGGCATCAATCAGCTATAATAGATCGCATGTTGAGAGTTGCCATGACGTGTTGTGGATTGCGGGCAGGCATCAATCAGCTATAATCAGGAAACGCCAAGATGGGTGTGAGTGTAGGTTGTGGATTGCGGGCAGGCATCAATCAGCTATAATAGCTGTGACACCAATAACAGGACGCCATAGTTGTGGATTGCGGGCAGGCATCAATCAGCTATAATTCTGTGGGAAACGGATAGAAGACGACGACCGTTGTGGATTGCGGGCAGGCATCAATCAGCTATAATCCAAAAGGCCACTAAAAGCAGCACCTAGCCGTTGTGGATTGCGGGCAGGCATCAATCAGCTATAATAGACATGAACATTCTTGTCGAGGCTGGGACGTTGTGGATTGCGGGCAGGCATCAATCAGCTATAATCACGCTGTCGCAGAAACTCGGTTATGATTAGTTGTGGATTGCGGGCAGGCATCAATCAGCTATAATAGTAAAAGGTGTAGACATTTCAGAGATTGTGTTGTGGATTGCGGGCAGGCATCAATCAGCTATAATGGAGTAACTTTGAAAAGGAATACCGCCGTAGTTGTGGATTGCGGGCAGGCATCAATCAGCTATAATCGCGCCAGCATCGGCATGGCCATAAGTATAGTTGTGGATTGCGGGCAGGCATCAATCAGCTATAATTTATCCAGCAGAATGTTGGAGTCCATACAGTTGTGGATTGCGGGCAGGCATCAATCAGCTATAATAGTTACTGCTTTAGCAACACCTTCTACTAAGTTGTGGATTGCGGGCAGGCATCAATCAGCTATAATAATAGCTGGCGGAGCTTATTTAGGTCAATTGTTGTGGATTGCGGGCAGGCATCAATCAGCTATAATCCTTTGTCAAAAATGCCGCCAAAATACGCAACGAAGTGTATTTTTATCTTAAAATAAATCGAGTTG
Source organism: Elusimicrobiota bacterium (assembly GCA_028278255.1). Classification (GTDB taxonomy): domain Bacteria; phylum Elusimicrobiota; class Elusimicrobia; order FEN-1173; family FEN-1173; genus JANQER01. The sequence continues at coordinate 11,066 of JANQER010000036.1, forward strand.
ATTCGGGGCTTTTTCTGGGGTCTTTCGTTTGATTCCATGAAAAATCTTCATACGCTCGAATTGTTTATCCGTCAACATAATAATTCTGACTTCTCCCCAAGAAGGGAGAAGTGCGCAAACACGCCGTTCATGAACCATTGCATTTTCTTCAGAAGAGCAATGCCTGCCATAAACAGAGAATTGAATCATTCTAAAACCATCTTTCAGAAGCCCTGTCCTGAGTTGCCGGTAAGCGTGCCTTTGTTTTTTGCTGCTTGTTGGAAGGTCAAAAAGCGTTAACATCCACATGGAACGAAACCCTCCAAAACTCATAAAATTTCCGGAAAATTTAATTTCCCCTCCTCTCCGCGCAAAACACGCACAAAGGACGCTGTCAATGAATGCAGTGCCACAAAAAATGGTAATTTTCGGTTTCCATAAAAAACAGGCGTGTTTAAAACGCTTAATAATACTTTTTTTATTTTTTTGTCGATGGTAAAATTTTTATTTTCTGTCCGCACAATGGATTCCACCCGTCCGTCTATGAGAGGCCGGAAAGGCTCCATAAGATCGCTGGCCAAAGCAAAAGCATTGTACTGGTTGTGGTGATGGATCCCCAAAGCCGGGTGGAGGCCGGACCCTACCACCGAGCGGGCAACAGCAGCGTGAATAATAGAATATCCGTAGTTCAGCAATGCATTTACCCCTTCCTTCTTTCTATCTCTCTGAAAATCTTTGCCAAAAAGCCGGGGCCAATAAGCACGTGAAGACTGGGCTTCCATGTTTTCAGGGTCCCCGCTCCTTAATGAAGCCAAATATATTGGCAACGGATAAACCTCTAGTTTCAACTTTTCCAACAAACGAATTTGTGCCTCTATCTTGGCTTTTACGATATCTTTCCAAATTCGCTTTTTGGCCGGCACAGTGACCGCTATTTGGTCTCTGAGTATTTTGGCATGAAGAGTGTTTCCATCCAAAGGGCAAAAAAGTCCTGCCGGCACATGATTTTGCCCGCTGACAATAATGGCTGTGTTGTTTTGCAAACATTTTTGAAACAAGGGAATCGTTGCGGTAATTTGAGGATGATCCAAAACAAGAATACCTATATCCTCAATAGGCACTTCTTCAGCCGAAAGGCTTTCCCGCTCAACCCGTAATTGATCCCAGCGGCTGGAAAGACATGCGGGTGAACTTATTTCTATAATACGCTTAATCATGAGGGTAAAAAATAAAGCCCAGAGCATCAACAGCAATTTTTCGCCCTCTGAACTGATTGACTGATACGGTCTGTTCTTCATCTTTATTCTGCAAAGTAGAGGCTGTGTGTAAACGGAGGGTAATACGCGAACCGCTGCTTGTCAATTTCTGAATACGATAATATTTTTTTTGTTCTTCTTCAACTTCGACCATATCATTCACACACAAAGACATAATAAAATCATAATCATCTCCGTAATGGCCACGCTGAAAGACAGGGTCCCGGGGCTGACCTTTTTTGGGACGTGCCCGTCTGGCGGCCTCAAGCATGCTTACAAAAAACCCTTTTCTCTTTTTGCTTTTCCTGTGCTCATAAATCTCAACATGATGATTGTTGTCCAGAGCATAATATTTGTAGGGTTCGCCGTTCGGATGACAAATATGCGCCAGTGAGTCAGAAGATTTTTTCTCCATCAATCTGACTTTTCGGACAGGGGTTTTTCCATCCTTATGCAATGGCGGATTTTCTTCCGCTTTTTCAAGTGAATTGCCGGCATCCAGCCATGCGTTCAGAATTTTGTGCAATTCAAAATCAATGACCGACCGGTCCTTTCCGATTTCTCTTCTAATAATCTCGGGTTTCAACTTATGTAACGGCACGCGGCTCACATAAGCATTTTCTTTTTTAATATATCCGTAGGCTGTATCTTTCATTAAAGCATCATGGATTTTTCGTTTGGGTGAATGGGACACAATCAGAGAATCCAATTTTTCCATAATTTCAGTCCTGAAATCAGGGTATGGATCTTTTAATCCGGTTCCATTCCAACGGCGGGATTTTTCGTAAACTTCATAACAACCGGATAACTTTTGCATGACACCGCGATCGGTCAGAGCAACAACCAAAGCATCAACAGCATGATGCCTGTGGTCTTCCCGGGTTTTCTCAATGCTTCTGTCTTGTGAGAGGTGCCGGTTGAGGTCCCACATCTCTCTCAAACGGGCTGTGAGAGGCCCCTTCGTTGTTTCAATTGAAACACCAAGTCCGGCCAAATAATCTTTTGCCGCCCGCGCAATATATTGCGTATCCACCAATTGACGGGAAACAAATTCATCAGTATCAACTTTTTCTGTTTCAATTTTTACCCGCTTTATAAAAGGCAATTTCTTCGACCGGGACAAAACCGATTGCCATTGATCAGCATTGCTTTTTTCCAGCCATTCCTTTGGCGTTCTCTGCCCTTTTTGCGCATTGGCCGCAGCCAAGCACAGGGCCTTATTCAAATAAGAATCATCCAGACTCAGGCTTAAAGGAAGTATATGGTCCACTTCCGCCTCTCCGTTAAAAAGCATTGCCGGACTGATAGTTTTTCCCGTGTAAAGACATCGCTCTCCCTGCTCCTTCCAAATGCGGTATTTAAGCTTGTCATGTCCCTTGGGTCGTTTCGGCACACAATATTCAGAATGCTCATGCGCCCAACGCATAATTTCTTTTTCCGCTTCCTCATTCGCTTTTTTATATCGGGTTTCCTTTTTCATGAGATCCGACAATCTTTTTCCGCTTATCTTTACTTCACGTGCCAATTCAACGCGTATGAGGGAAGGCTTCCCCCACCGGGCAATAACGGAATTGACCAGTTTTCTTGTCTCATAAAGCGCTTTCATAACCACCGGATTGCGCAAATCCGGCGGCAAACCAAGACGTTCTGTTCCGGACTGTTTTTCATTATCTGAGCTTATTTTATAACCGGATGCATCCAATGCTTCATGCCATTTTAAACCTTTCTCCAGATAAGGCAACACGCGCCGCAATGCTTTCAGAGACAGATTAGAGTATCCAGGCTCAAGATCAGCTATAGCCAAACGATAGGCCTCCTCATCCGTAAACTTCCAATGATTCAGGAATCTCTTTATCATAGCGTCTTTTCTGTCTATAGTTAAAAGATCCGTCAACAAATCTTCTTTCTGCTTGACATCAAATGACTTCCACCTGGAACCTAGTATTTCCCGAAGGTTAAGTTCTGTCCTATCACCAATAAGATTTTTTCTGTCTCCGCGCTCCAGGTTTATTTCCTGATCAGCATCAATCCCCAATAATTTTTTGACCTTTCCCCAGGGCATCACACCTTTCTGATTCAGAGCATTGGCAATATCTTTATCCTGATTGGCTCCAAAATGACGGGAAGTGTTTTGTGAAAGAGCGGCAATCAGCATTTCACGCTGTCCCTGACGGAGAGGGATAGATTCACCGGTATGGGTGTTCACGATTTCCATATTATTGACATCCTGAAGAAGTCTTGCCCGCTGGGCTTCCAACGTTGCACGAGATGCTCTTTTGCGGTTTTTTTCAAAAAAACAGTTTCCTACCAGAAACTTTTGGGTTCTCAGCGGCCTTTGTGAAAAAATAATCTGATGCACCTTTGCTTTAAAAGGCGGCGTCAATAAATCAGAATAATATACAGCTTGCGCTGACCAAAGCGCATTAAATTCAGCCTCATACATTTCCCTATCCGCACGTATGACCGCTCGTTTTTTGGTCTGTGCGTAAAGATACTCCCCAAGAGTCCGTGCACCCGCTTCATGAATCTTTTTGCGGGTGTTGGCAATATCGGTCTGAAAGGCACTCTCTTCCGCTTCTTTCGGCAGTTGAGATTTTACACTCGTTTTTCCGGTTTTCTGGGCATGTTCCGTTTTTTCCAGCTTTTGCCTTTCTTCTTCCTCTATAAACCGCCGAATATTCGGCAGATCAGCGGTTCGCAGGATTTCAGCCAATTCCGCTTTCCTATTGCTAAAAAAACCTCTTCTTTTATTTATATGAAAAAGAACACGGCCAAATTCATGAGGGCTGAGTTTTTCATCCAAACCTCTCTTTCTGAGCAGATAAGGATTATATTGTCCATCATCCGTTAACAAAGAAACTCTCTCTGATTCATTATCGGGAAGCATGTTTTTCCCTATCAGCAGATATCTGAGAGCTTCCCGCCGCTCACGCCGGCGCCTCAGGGACCGGCGCATCCCTCTTTTTTCACGGCGATGTTTATTTTTGGGTGTACGCTTGGTTCCTTCCACTGCTTCCTGGAAAATTCTGGAACCCATGCCTATTATTTTTTTCGGGTTTTTGTCTCCATCTGTTTCAATGAGCGCCCACCCGATGCTGTTTGTTCCCAAATCCAAACCAAGGATGGTCATTTGACACCTCCGAAAAAAATTATTATATTGGTACATTATAGCTGATTGATGCCTGCTTTGCTTTTTTCAACAAGAAAATCTTTGCAGGATATCCCGAAAGGGTAAAGATAACCATTGGAGTCCCCCGCACGAATAAATTCGGACGGGGGGTTCTGTTTTTCAGAGGGAATTTCGGGTTGGACTATAGCACGCTGAACATTTATGCAAAAGTATTTATCACTTAAACGGTAAAGCGGGCGATTGCAGATTTAAATATTTTCATTTTGAATATTTGAATTTCCAGGGATTTGTCCTTTGTTTGATTATTGTCTCTTGGTTATTATTTGGTTATTGTTCCTTGGAATTTGGTTATTTCCGGTTTATCCGGGCTCTTTTACTCTTCAACGTCTTTTGGCTTTTCCGGTTCCGGCAGCAAAAAAATCACCCGGGCAGTCTTTTTGCTTTTGTGTTTGGTATACTCCACCTTCACGGGTTTTCCCGGGACAAGATCTTCCAATGACGCTTTCTTTAAATCCGCTCTTTTCATTTGTGTCAGTTTATCCATAACAAAAACATAAACCAACACCTTCTTCTTCCCCTTTTTCTTCACAGCTTTTTTGGGCACTGTCATCACTTTCAGCACATTTTTATCTAAAGAATTAATCACCCCTGTTACACTCAGCACTTTAACATCTTTTATTTTTTTTACCTTTGCTTTCTTTTTCCACCCAAAACTCGCAGCCTGCGCAGACATCCCCAGCAAAACCAGCCCCGCCAGAACAATTCCCAACCCCAGAATCTTTTTCATAACAATCCTCCAATATGATTAAATAAACACGGAAAAAAATATTGACTCTCTACACAAAAGCATAAACAATAAATGCGCCAAATGCGGCGGCAATGACACCACCGACGCGAGAAAACCGCTTCAAAGACAACGCCCATGACATTAAACGCTTAAAATTGTGACGGCCCATCACACCCAGTCCCACAGCAGCGGCAATAGCCAGCCAACCAATGATCTCCATTGCAACCGGAAATTTAGACACACCGGATTGAACGATCAACAAAATACCAAGGACCACCCTGCCCGCCACAGCCAGAATATGCAGTCCCAATTTGTCCACATGATTGCGCAAAAAACCAAATATCACTTCCGGATTGATCAGAATAGCAATCCCTGCCAACAACGTTAAAACACCAAAGACTATGATCACTGCGGCCATAAACAACCTCCCGAAAAAAATGACATAATAACCAAATTCCAAGATACAATAATCAATATACAATAATCAAACAAAGGCCAATATAAAATGGGACTATTATAAGACCTGATCACGGCCGCGGGTGGAATTGAAGGAGGTCATTGGGAAGTTCGTTTTTGTCGTCTGGCTTAACAGGCAGAAGAGTCTCGAGTTTGGCAACGCACAAATGAATGGCTTCCACAAAAGCTTCTTTTGTTTTTTTCTGATGCAGCAAAGGCGTCATTTTATCGCGCAATTGATTGGAAAAATCATTCCCAACGGTTTTTGTCACGCCCTGATCCGTCAAAACAACGACTTGACGCTCAAAAAGAGAAACAAATATAAGAATCCCCCCATGCCCCTGGGTGCGGTGCAATCCCCTGGCCTGAAAAACATGGCTGGCTGCTTTCTGCGCTTCTTCTTTCATCTCTTTCTGTGACGTCAGAAGCCGTCTCAGAGGATGAATATAGCTTAACAAAACAGAACCAAAAATATATCCGCCTGTCAAAAGAACAGCCTGCCACATAAAACCCAAAGCCATGGGCGCAGCCCATTGGCCGGCGCCTGTCATCACAACGCCATAGGCTTGAAAACCCAGCAAAAACGCCAAAGAAAAAAAGACCCCGCCTATGCCCTCTGCACGGTCATAACGGCCGGATTCAGTGGCAACCGCACAAACGATTTCAGCTGACGTCTTTTTTTCCGCCTCTTGCACAGCGTTTTTGATTGACTGCACATCGTTCGTTGCTAAACAAGTTAAAGCATTCTTTGTCATATGATCTCACCAACTCCCGGAGGCGCCGCCGCCGCCTGAAAAACCGCCTGAAAAACCACCCCCGCTGCCAAACCCGCCGCCGCTTTTCCCTCTGGCAAACATGGCCAGAATAGCAAAAATAATATACAAAAACAGAGCAGCCACAATCAAGCCGATCCCGATTTTTAAAAACAACCCTCTGTTCTCCGGGTAAAAAAAGGAAAGCACAATAAAAACAATCCCGCCGATCACCAAAATATGTGTCACGCCGATAGAAAAAGGCGAAAGCGGGTTATTGCTCTTTGTCTTAAAATCAGTGACCTTTTGCCAAAAGGAGGGTTCAGGCGGCTTACTGGAAGGATCTTGAGCAGCCAGCCGGCCGAGCGCTTTAACGCCTTCTCTGATTCCTTCGGAATACTGTCTCTTTTTAAATCTGGGAATAATGGCCTTATCCATAATTGATTGCGCGTGATTATCCCACAAACGCCCCCAATCAGCCCCCAATTCAATGCGTGCTTTCCGATCGCCCAGACTGACCAGCAAAAGGATGCCTTTGTTGGCGCGCCGGCTCCCTTTTAACCCCAAAGTGCCAATCTGCCAAGTGTTAAACCATTCATGCGCCAAAGATTCAATGGAAACGCCCCCATATTCACCCATTGTGGTAATAGTCACCACAATAATAGGCACACTGTGTTGGGTATAGGCTTGTTTTTGAACATTGGCAATAGATCGCTTATCCTGACCATTGATCAGGCCGGCAAAATCCGATGTAAAGGCATTGTTTTCAGGACGTGTGGGGATGTTGGCACCATTCACCTGCCAAGCGCCAGCGGCATTCAGCAAGACAATGAATAAGCCAAGAAGAGCGCCTTTCCTATATCTTTTCATCAAATGATTCATAGCAAAATTCTAGTGCTTTTATCAGGCCATGTAAAGACCTTTGAATTTTTTTCTTAGATTCTCTATTTTACTAAGCCAATTTCTTGCAAGCCTTTTTGCCATGGGAGACAGACAACATTGTCAATAATTTGCGGGGTAGGGTCAAGTGAAAAACAATAGGGAGTACTGTGTGAAATATCCGAAGCAATGCGTTTAAGAGAACGAATATCATCAGGACCGATACGCTGGGTTGATTTAATTTCAACCAAAGCACGAGGAAGCCCGGGACGCTCAATCACCAAATCTATTTCAATGCCGTCTTTTGTGCGGAGATAGGAAAGGGTGAAATCCTTTTCATTGTAAGCCTGAAGACGATGGATTTCATTGACAATGAAATGTTCAAAAGCATTTCCAAAGGCATAGGTCTGAGGCAAAAGATCAACCGTCAGCGTATTGCTCAAAGCGCGCTGAACGCCAGTGTCAAAAAAATAGAACTTCGGATTTTCCCTTTGCCTTTTTCGAATAGATTCATGAAAGGGATCAAGCAGAATACCAATAAGAGTGTCTTCCAGAATTTGAAAATAATTCTGAACTGTTGGGACAGAAGCGGCAATGTCCCTGGCTATTTTCGAAAAATTAACGATTTGTCCGCTCGTTTGAGCAGCCTCGAAAAGAAAACGGCGGAAGGGATCCAGTTTGCGCAAGACCTGTTCTTGAGTGATCTCTTCCTGCAAATATGCGTGTGTGTAACTCCGCAAATAGTCGCGTTTATCACTGTCCTCTTGCAAGGAGAATAGCTTTGGCAGAGTTCCCCAGCGCAAAGCCATAGGAAGTGAAAAAGATTCACCAATTTCCTGTGCTGTTAACGGAAAAAGATGGCGGATAAAGGCTCTTCCGGCCAGAAGATTGGCCCCTCCTCTTTTTAATTTGCGCGCACTGGAACCTGTTAAGGCAAAAAGAAAATGCCCCCTTTCTATCTGCTGATGGACAATATCCAGCAGGGCCGGGATTTTTTGAATTTCATCAATAATAATCCAGCGTGTAGACGGCGGGAGCCCTAGTATTTGATCGCTTAATGCCGCTGGTCTTAAAAACAATGTTTGTTGTATATCAGGGTCAAGCAGATCAATATAATGGGCAGGTTTATCTTTAAAAAATTCTTTTAACAGATAAGTTTTTCCCGTTCCTCTTGCTCCAAAGAGAAAAAAGCTGTTATTTTTGGGAATTTTTATATTTCTATTAAACATAATTTAAAATCGTCCGCCTTTTTTATACCAAACTTAACAATAAATGTCAACCGCATTAATGCCTCCAACAATACTAATGAATACTAGCGCAGTGCGTCTAACCCGAATTTTTCAATTGAAAAATTCCCTTCGCACCTTCTCTCTAGACAAGGTCCCTGTTTGTCGGAAGGGAGCGCTCAGGGGCCAGGAGAACCGCCAG
>JANQER010000042.1 GCA_028278255.1 Elusimicrobiota bacterium
AATGGGGGCCACAATGGGGTTCCCTCGAAGCCTGGCTGAATAGTTTACCAGGCTTACCTATGGCGAGCCGTTTCAGACGCAAAAATGAGCTGTGTGGCGGAACAGCGGTGGCGGGAAGGGTTTGCGGTGGGAGCGGAATAAGAACAGCTCATTTTTGTGGCTGAAACTGAGGGAAGAATTAAATGGCGGCTGGGGGCGGGCCGCCAGGGGAGAACAAAACTTTGTGCTGATAACCAATTTTCAAAAGCAATCAGCACACGTCACAGACGCGGGGCTTTTGGCGGGCCGCCAGTGCTGGCCGCAGAGGTAACAAAATATTTTTTCATTTTTCACTTTGTGGCCAGCGCTGGTGGGATTACTAGCGGAATTGTGGGGGCATCTTTAAACGCTAACACAATCAAAAAACATTTTCCTTGATTGATTCATTAAATGAAACACCCAAAGCCGGACTAAATGTAGTGGATGAGAGAACCGCGCACCGGACTGTTTTTGATCCTTCATCGGAAAACGACACAGTCCGTGGTTTTGGCGGGGCGTCAGCGGAAAACAAAACACATATGATAAACTGTTTCTAAAGGATGGAACAAACAACACCCCACCAATAAACGAGCGGGCCGAAGGCCCGCGGTCGGAGCAGCAAGAAACAGACTATGGAATGAAAAACCCCGCGCCAGCGGGGGTTTTCGGTTTTTTCAATTTTTACGACGCACGAGGATGCAATCCAAGGCGGCTGAAAAATTCCTTTGATGGTTTGATACTTTAAAAACAAAACTTCATCCCACGGAAGGAATAGAACAATCAATACCAATAAATGAGCAGGCTGAAGGACTGCGGTTGGAGCGGGTTATTTTTTTGGATGTTGATGGATGAATTGGTTATGTAATTTAACAAACATTGATATTAGTGGATGAAGACTGTCAATGCATTTATCAGGAATGTTATTCTGAAATGCATATTTATTGCCTCTATGTAGAAAACTGTTTCTTCTGTTGGTTATATCAAGAGCAAACTTACAAAATTTAGAATAATCAAAACATTTTTTATTATTGATTTTTTTGATGGCCACATCCCACTTAATTCCTATTAAAGATGGAAAAACTTTATTTAATCGTTGTGAGATAAACAAATTATCTTCAAGCAATCTGTCCTGAACATTTTTTGGGATTTTTATGGAGTTCATTTTTTCGATTAAAAAGTTATCCAGCAATACTTCGTTTAAAGTGCAGAATAGTAATGCCACCATAGTTTTATGGTTATTTTCTTTTGTGTTTTCCATAAAATAGATATCTTGAATTGTATTTATTATTGTTGATATACCCACATGAAAATATGTGTCTGCACCTATTTCAGGTGTTGGATAGCCACAAATAGGGCATTTATAGCCAACCTGCATCCTGGCACCATCTGAGTCGACGACAAGACATTTTTCGCACTGATAAAAATTAGTGAGAGCAAGTCCCCATGACTGAGTTCTTATTTCTTTTAATTTCATAATAATTATGTTGCTTGTTATCTATTTGTATTAATTTGTTTAATGTTTGCTGCTGAAGAATCCATAAGTATTTTGTTTACTGCTGGTTTTATGAAAGAGAATGCAAATAAACTGATACCTGAAATAAAGACAATGAGCGTTGACCAGTATGATAAATTTAAAAGTTTGTCTTTTAGCAAAATTGGTTTCTTAAGCTTTTTTATGTAATCATCGTCTAAATAGTTGACAATATTTTGTTGGATATTAAAAAATATTGATTTTTCATCTTCTGATATTTCTTCCCCTTTATCTATTTTATCTTTCAGTTGCATAGTAATGTTATGATTTTCCCAAATAACTTTTAGAACCGAGACTTCTGATTCCTTTACCGCAAAACGAACTTCTGCAAAGAATTTAAAGGATATGGTGAATATTATAGAGAGCAAGAATAAAATGCTGGATAAAAAAATCCATATATTAAAGGCGGTGGACAGATTTGTAAAAGATAAAAACATTGCACCTGTTGCCAAGCCTGTTATCCAATTTACAAAATCGCTACGTGCATCGAGTTTTGCGTTTAATAATGAGAGCAATTCTTTGCTATATTCTTGGCTGTGAGGATTGCTTATTTTCGTTCTTAGTTTATTGAATTTATTGTCTAGTTCTCTAAAATCTTCAGGGGTGATAGTTTTATCCATAGAATAAGCTCCTTTATTTCTTTTTCCAATCCTTAATAACAATAGACTTGTCTTTCTGTTCCACAACCAGCTTTTGTGATTTGCGCCATTTCAGGTTTCTGATGATTTGCGGGGGAATCACCACATAAAAGGAATGTGTGCCAAGCTTTGTCAGTTTGCGGATGTATTGCTCTTTCATCAGTAACCCCTTTCACAATGTGTGTGTCTGTTTGTGTTTGTGCGCGATCTGTTGATTGTGTTGATAACTGTATCTGGCTGTAACATTGTACAACATCAAACAGTCAACTGTCTGTGTTTGGCGGAATCTGTGTTGTGGCTGTGTGTGAGACAAACAGAGACAGAGACAGAGACAGAGACAGAGACAGAGACAGAGACAGAGACAGAGACAGAGACAGAGACAGAGACACTGTCTCTGTTCTATGAGTAGCAGTATCTATCAGAGACAAGAGAGACACACACAGACAGGGGAGTGTGGCGGCGGCTGGGTGGGTGGCTGTGATACGGAACCGTAATTAAGACCTACGTATGCACATACGTAGGTCAATTAAGACGGAAAACAACACAATCCTAATCCAATCATGATAATATCAGATAATAAATTAATCTTTTCTGGCCAAATCCTTTCTGACCAGCTCATCATTTAAATAACGGCCCTTCCTAAACACATCATCCTTATCCATATTATCGTAACTATAAAAAACATGGCCAATGTACCGGCCATAAATATCAGTGCGGTTGGTTTTAACAATGATTGTCTTGGCCCTGTTCAGCCTGTCCCTGACAAAACGATAAGCCTGTTTGCCTTCTGATTCACTGATTGGCGCGGCATCAAGACCAGCAAAACGAATCCTCTGTTCTTTCCAAACTTCAAAGCCTACGTCGAGCAAAAATATGGCAGTATCGGCATCAAGCACCCTTTCAATTCTGGCAGGATAAATATAAGTACTGCCTGACGGCCTTTTCAATCTAGGTTTTTTAGCCTTCTTCCCTGAATAACCGCCAGCCTTAATGGCTTTCTTCAAATCCCTGACAGTCCATTCATTAGCAGACACCTTGTTTTCATAAAAAGACCTTTTATCAGGATCATTAATACTTAAAAGAAATTTCACATGCGTCCAAGTTAAATTACGGTTCTTTGGAACCGCTTTATATTCTTTAAAAAAAGCAATACAACGCTGTATTGTCCTTAAATCAATGTCCACCTCATCAGCCAGGTCTTCAAGAATGGCCTGCCCGTAATTTTCAGACCCCGTGAGACCATCATCCACCAGCCGCTTCCCAATACACCAATAAGTAACCAAAGCTTGTTCTTTAACAAGTCTTTCAGCTTCAGCCCTTCCTTCAGTAAGCATCTTCTGAACATCAGACACCAGTCTTTGGTATTTAGCGTCAGTAAGTGTGTGAGTGGCCATCAATCCTCCTAATAAAACAGACTAATTGCAAACAACCCTTTCTGCAACATCAGTGGGATGATCAAATTTAGTAAAAAATTCTTTTCCTAAATTCAAAAATTGATGAATTGTCTGTTTTTCGACATTATTAAAATTAAAAATAGGAGAATCAATAAGTTTGTTTTGCAAAGGTATAAACTCTTCATCCTCAAGGCTTTTGTCCACTTCATCAAAACGAAGAATAAAAGCATCCTCTAAAGAGTAAACAAGGAAAAGAATATTTGGTGCATAATCAGCATACTGCTTAAGATGCTTGATCTGAAATTTTTCATTGTATCTGTATTTAACTTCAAGGAAATAAACATCAAGCCCATCTTTTTCGATGATGAAATCAGGCATAGTCCTGATTTTCTTTACAGAGGATGTGTTTTCATGTTTTTTTAAGAGCTTAGAAATGCTGGGCAATTGGTTTTCCATTCCAAACCGTTCAATATTGAATTTAAGCTCATTAAACAATTCTTCTGTGATGTTTTCCGCAATGCGACCTTTGAGAAGATTATAGTAATAGCTGGCTGTGTCTTTGTTCATTGTGTTGTGGGTTCCCCTTATATAATGTGAGTTTATTACTTTTTATTTTTAAGAAATTCAATATAACGTGCCACTTCTTTCTGGTCCTTAGGGGAAAGATCAGAGAATAATTTTGCATTCTTGATGATTTTTCTATTTAAATTGTCATCAGTCTTAATAGGTTTTCTGCCAAGGAATTGATCAACAGATACGCCTAATGCCCTTGAGAGGCGTACAACGTTTTCGGCCGTTGGGTATCTGCCGAGTGTTTCATAATGAGCAATAACCCTTCTTGAAATTTTGGACAACTTGGCAAGCTCATCCTGCGTAAAGCCTTTCATTTTTCTTAACTGCGTAATATGCTGCGCGAATGATGTTTTTGATTTTGCTTTTGCTGGCATTTTAATAACCATCCTTAAAAATTGAGTAAAAACTATACATACATTATGCCATGAGAATCAAAAATCAACGTACAAAGGGCTTGACAATATTGTACGAGTACGTACAATAATAATATCAAACGCGGAAGGGCAAAACAGCCCTAAAAAAACCTAAAAAAGCACTTGACAGGGGTTCAGGAAAACGGCCCGAAAGCGAGTTTAAAAAAAATGAAAACCAAAACCCAATACACAGCCAGCCTGCCAAAAGATTGCTTCCTAGCAGATGCCGACTGCACCAGTAAAGCCCTTCGTTTAGATTCCTTTGATGTCACTTCGCGCTATGATGGGAAAAAAGAATTGAAATTTATATTGGCTGGCGATTCCGAAGACATGGGCTGGACGCTGAACATACTGACCGACTTCCTAAAAAAAAGATTCCAATGGAAGAAAGGAGAAAAACCCCATGATTGAAACTAAAGACATATGGCAAAGCGCGTACCTATTAAGTGAAGGCGGCTGGCTGGTGAAGGTGGCCATGGAAAGAAGACAAAACAAAAAGAAAGTGGCCACCTTTATATTAACAGGCCAGGACATGGAAAGCCTGGCGCAAAGATTCAAAGACGGCCAGGCTGTCTGCAACGTCAAAAAACTAAAGACCCATGTCAGTTATTTAAAACAGATTATATTTGGAAAACAAGAAACATCAGAAGAAGAAGCAACCCAAAAAACCCAAACGGGAGAAAACCACCATGAGAATAGACCAGAATGTTTTAGAGAGCATCAAACGCTTGAACTTGCCTGAGATCATCCAAGAACGCGGCATACAGCTTCACAAAAATGGCGGATGGTTCAACCGCAACAATAACAGCTATAAAATCCTCTGTCCGTTCCACGACGACAAAAACCCAAGCCTGCACATTAATCACAAAAACGGCAAATGGATATGGCATTGTTTTGGATGCAATGAACACGGCAACACTTTTGACTTTTTGCAAAAGATTGATGGATCAGACTTTATCACCACCTATGAGAAATACGGCAAAAGATATGAGACAAAGTGCGAAGTCCAAAGGCCGAAGGCCGAGGAAAAACCAGTTGCCAAGCACCAGCCAAAAGCCGCAATCAACAAACAAGAATTGCTACAGCGCATCATTGAACACTATCACAGCAATATAATTGAAGACAGGCGCGCCACAGAGTATCTAAAAAAACGCTGTATCATTGATGGCGAAGCCATCAAGACATTCAAGATCGGTTTTTCAAACGGAAGCCTGAAACAAATGATGCCTGTTGATGAAAACAATGACATTATTGTTGTCTTAAAAGAGATCGGCATTATCAATGAAAGAGGCAATGAACGGTATCATAACAGTATTACTATACCTATATATGACGCAAACAATGCCATTGTCGGCATTTATGGCCGCAATATTACGGCGAATACAGGCACATCCTATCCGTCACATCTTTATTTGCCAGGCCCGCACAAAGGCATATTCAACTGGCAGGCCATAAAAGCACACAAAGAAATAATTTTAACAGAATGTATTATTGACGCATTAAGCCTGTATGTCATGGGAATTAAAAACACAGTGCCTCTTTACGGCATTAATGGCCTGACAGAAGAACATTTAAAACTATTCCGCGAACACAGAACACAAAAAATACATTTATGTTTTGACAATGACGAGCCTGGCCGTCAGGCCAGGCAAAGAATAAAAGAAAAACTTTTGCCTCTTGGCATAACCATCAATGACATTGTCTTGCCAAAGGAATACAAAGACACCAATGATGCCTTGTGCCAAGGCATGACAAAACAAGGTTTTTGGAAACTGGAAAACACACAACAACAAACGATTTCGCGTCCTCTTTCTGGCGGACAAACCACCAGCGAGGGGAAAAGCCTAAAAGCAGAGGTTGAACAGAAAGAGGACGCTATTTATATTAAATTCCGTGAACGCCAATACAGAATCAAAGGACTAAACCTAAAACCCACAGAACACATGCGCGTGAATGTCCGCATCACGCAAAAAGAAAACCATCACTTAGACACATTTGATTTATATTCCTCCAAATCAAGATCAATCTTTATCAGCCAATGCAAAAAAATCATGTACATAGAAGAAAAAGACATTACCAAAGAAATCAACCAAATCATTGAAGAATTAGAGCAAATACAAAGCCAGGCCATAGGAAACAAAGAACAGGAACAAGAAAAAAAACCAACAATGACAGAAACAGAAAAGCAGGAAGCCATCAATGCCTTAAAACATCCTGCCTTGCTGAACAACATATTAAAAGACATGGAAACAGTCGGATACATCGGCGAAAAATCCAACAAAACAATAGGATACCTTGTTTCCATATCCAGAAAACTGGATGATCCTTTGTCGTGTTCCATTATAAGCCAATCATCAGCTGGTAAATCTGTTTTGGCTGACACAGTGGAAAAGCTCACGCCGCCAGAAGATTTGTTGTCCTTATCCCGCGCCACACCAAGCGCATTCTTTTATAAGGATGCTTTACAGCATAAATTAATCATTATGGAAGAACGTGTGGGGATTGAAAACGCTGACTATGCCATCCGCACTTTGCAAAGCAAAAAGAAACTAACGCAAATAGTCACCATCAAAGACGAAAAAACAGGAGACATCAAAGCCAAAACATTTGAAGTGCAAGGCCCTGTGGCGTATATTGAAACAACCACACAAATCAGAATCCACGACGAAAACGCCACGCGCTGTTTTGAAATCAACATAGATGAATCAATGGAACAAACACAACGCATTCATCAAGCGCAAAAACAATCCAAAACTTTGCAATCCCTTGAAACACACACAATGACACAAAAAACAATCAAACTGCACCACAACATGCAAAGGCTTTTAAACCCAATCAAAATAATCATTCCATACGCGCTATTGATTGATTTTCCGACGCACTGGCTAAGAACCAGGCGCGACAATTTAAGGTTTTTAAATCTAATCACAGTCATTACGTTTCTGCACCAATACCAGCGGCCATTAAAAGAAACACATGACGGCATACCATATATAGAAGCCACACTGGATGATTACAAAATTGCCTATCATTTGGCTTGTGAAATCATGGGCGAAAGCTTCCATGACTTAAAAAAATCACAACGTGATTTATTGCAGGCCATGCAGCAAATAAACCTAACGCCAGAGGGTGTGACGCGTCGAAAAATAAGAGAACATACAGGATTGGCAGACACGCGCTTGCGTGAACTTCTTTATAACTTAGTCAGTCTTGAATACCTCATACCAATGGAAGGCA
Organism: Elusimicrobiota bacterium; assembly: GCA_028278255.1. Lineage (GTDB taxonomy): Bacteria > Elusimicrobiota > Elusimicrobia > FEN-1173 > FEN-1173 > JANQER01. Next base: position 7,805 of record JANQER010000042.1, read on the forward strand.
AGCAAGGCAAAAGCTACAGATACAAATTAACAGAACGCATCCATCAGGAAACCAAAAATATTGTTGGCCTGACAACACCTGATGAGCTTCAACAAAAACACCAAAAAATAAAAACAACCAGTGAAAATTTGGCCATTCCGTCGCACATCGCGGAACTTCGCGCCAGGGGGCGCGAAGAAGTTTGTTGTTGAAAGCCTTTGAATATCAACAACAATTTATCCAAAAACCACTTCGCGCACTTCGCGGCCAAAAGATATATAGGAGGTATATAAAAGGAGGGAAACAACAATGGAAGAAAAAGAAATCAACAAAATAAAACTGCACATCGAAAAATTCAAAGAAAACCAGCGCATCCAAAACAAATCACAAAGCACAATCAGTTCCTATTCACGAAGATTAGACAGCTTCGTCAGTTATCTTAAAAACCGTGATGAACAAGACATCACAAGCATCACACAAGACACCATTTATCAATACCAAATCCAATTATGCAATGAAAAAAAGAAAACAGGCCAGCCCATCAGCCTAAGCTATCAGGAAAGTTATCTTGTGGCATTGCGTGTATTTTTCCGCTATTTAACCAAACAAGGCATCATACTGGCTGATCCCACAAGCATCATAGACTATCCACTAAACAAACGTTTATTGCCAAAAATCATCATGACACCAAAAGAAATCAAAACCATCCTCAATCAACCAGATACAGATACCTTGTTAGGATTACGCGACAAAGCCTTTTTAGAAACACTTTATGCCACAGGCATCAGAAGCCAGGAACTAATAAACACTGCCATGCATGACATAGATTTAGCCAACCAAATGCTCCACGTCAGACACACAAAAGGCGGAAGAGAACGCATTGTGCCTTTAGGCGAAATTGCCAGCAAATACATAGAACTATACATCAACAATGCCAGACCAAAACTGGCGGCATGGAACAAAGAACCTATAAAAATACTATTCATTAGTTGTGACGGAAAAAAGCTCACGCCAGCCACATTGGGGAAACGCATAAATGATTACGTCAAAAAAGCAGGCATCAACAAAACCATCACACCGCACACATTCCGCCACACCTGCGCCACGCACATGCTAAAAGGAAAAGCCAGCATCAGGCACATACAGGAAATGTTAGGACACAAAAACCTCAACACAACCCAAATATATACGCATGTAGAAATAGGCGATTTAAAAAAAGAACACAAACGCACGCATCCAAGAGAACAAACACAATGAACCAAGATTGCATTGAACAATTCATTGAAAACCTAAAAGCCAGAGGATATGCACGAAGTTCAATCACCAACAAAAAAAGAAACCTCTATTACTTCTATTCCTATTTAAACACACAAGATATCACTGACATCAAACAGGTCACATCATTTATTGTTGAAAAATATCATCAACAACTTTTAAAAAGAAAAAGCCAATTCACAGGCAAAGAATTATCAGCCAGCATCCTGACCCAATATTTAGGTGTGGTCAAACAACATTTCCAATTTCTTGAAAAAACAAAACAAATCCTCATTAACCCTGCACAAAACATATGCTTTCCAAACCAGGATAAGCAATTGCCGCGCAACGTCCCCACGGAAAATCAAATACAAGATATTCTGCAACAGCCAAACACCACAACACATGAAGGAAAAAAAGAAAAAGCCATATTAGAAACACTCTATTCAACAGGCATCAGATGCCAAGAACTTATAAATCTAAACGTACAACACATAGACCTATCACAAGGCCTGCTAAACATCAAAAAAGGAAAAGGAGGAAAAGACCGCATTGTGCCAGTTGGAAAAAACGCCTGTCATGCCATAGAAGAATATTTAAAAATCCGAAAACAAAACAAATACGAAAACGCGCTTTTCCTCACCAAAGACGGCAAAAGATATAAAACACTAAGCCTTGGCCGTGTCGTTCAGCGACACGCCAGACAAACAGGACACACAAACATCACCTGTCACAAAATCCGCCATGCCTGCGCCACGCACATGACAAAAGCAGGAGCCAGCATAAAAATGATACAGCAAATACTTGGACACAGCAGTTTAAACACCACGCAAATATACACAAAAGTTTATCCCATAGATTTAAAACAAGCACACCAAAAATCCCATCCAAGAGCCAAAGCCAAAAACGAAAAATAATTTGATACAATTGTTTCCAATGAAACAAACAATCACATTTCTAATAACCAGCTTCCTATTAATACAAGCGGCTATCCCTGCAGGCGCATTTGGCCTGCCGTTTGCCATTCCCACGCCAATAGAAACGCACATAATTGCCCTAGAAACGCCTTTAAACAAAATTCCAACCCTTCAACCAGAAAAGCCAGTACAAGAAGCCTTAAAACCGATTGATCCAAAAGTTACTAAGTGTAAAGATGGCAACATCCTGATCATTGGGGATAAATGGATTAAATATGATGCGGACAATCGGCCGGTCAAAATTATTACAGCGGATGGAACAGTCACGGATTTTGTTTATGATTATGAAGGGAATAGAGTTAAGAAGATTGTTGATGGGATTGAAACCCTTTACATCGGCGATCTTTATGAGATCACCCCATCTGAAACCATCAAGCACATTTATGCTGGATCTGACAGAATCGCAAGCATTGGGTCTGTCTCAGGAACAAAATATATCCACATTGATCATTTAGGCTCTACAAGCATTATTACAGACGAGGCAGGAAATGTTGTTCAGGAAACAAAATACACCCCATTTGGCACCGTGTGGGAAACAAGTGCAGATTTAACAGACCGAACATACACAGGCCAAAGAAAAGACGATTCCACAGGCTTGATGTATTATGGCGCCAGATATTATGATCCAAGTTTTGGACGCTTTATTTCATGTGACAGCATTGTCCAAGCCCCGTATGATCCGCAGTCACTAAACCGCTACACCTACGTTCGCAATAACCCTATAAATCTGGTTGATCCTTCTGGCCATAGCTGGTTAAGTAAATCACTAAAAGGCACTGAAAGATACCTCAAGAGATCATGGAATTATAATAGAGATTCAATAGTCAATGCAGGAACTGCCTTTGTGCTTTCTGGTTTTAATCCAGTAGCAGCAGCTGCAGCTTTTGGTGGAACACAGTTTGTTCAGTCACATGGCGGACAAAAGCTTGTAGGAAATACGGCGATGATTCTTTATAAAAACAATCTTATGGGTGCGAGAGAAGCGCAAATCTTCTCTGAAATTTTCTGGCTAACTGCAAGCAGTATGGCTATTGAAAAAGGCTTGTCTTCTTTTAACGGAGGCTTGCAGGCACGAGACCCAGGTGTGACGGATCCAAGTTTGCTAAATGAACAATCACCACGGATGGGAAGGTCAACAAAACAGTTGGTTGCTGATGGAGGATATGTAGAGACATTGACAGCCAATAATGGAAACAAGGCTGTGGTTGCGTATGATGATGCTTTTAAGGTGAAAACCCTAGGAAAGATTGGAGTAAAACATGCTTCGGCGAGTTCAAGCCTTTTGACCAGCCAGACAGCCATTGGCCAAGCACTAAACCCATTCTCTTATGCATTCAGAGGGACATGCCATCAATATGCCAATACAAACCTGCTCACTTGGGGATTTGGCGCAGCAACAACGCGTGGATTCGGACACTTCACCAGCGCCATCTATGGGTATTATGGAGGTCAGATGTGGTCAAAAATATCTTATTCAGCTTGGCAATCAGAAAAACGTTGGTAATTGTAATGAAGAAATTTATTTTAATTATCCTTGCTGTTTATGTTTTTCCTGGTATGACTTATGCAAAGAGTAAGAATCCATCCCCGCCAGGATGGACACCAATAAAAATCGGATATCCCACGTTTAAGCGTGACATAAAATCCTTTCCCAACCGCCAATCAGTATATGGATTAGACCTTGGCCTGCCGATAACGATAACACAAAAAATGGCAGGATTTCAGGTCTCTCTTCTTGTTAACGAATCGGAAAAGATGTCTGGAATACAGCTCGCAGGGCTAGGAAATAAAGCAACCAGTGCGTATGGTTTACAAATTGGTGCTGGGGGAAATGTGGTTGATCGATTAGTTGGAATCCAGTTAAGCGCGATAGCCAATAATTTTGATTACAACACATTAGATACGGGAACATTTCATAGTGACATTATTGGCTTTCAGATAGCACCCCTGACAAACATTACAACAACTATAAAAGGAATTCAGGTAGGGGCATTTAATTTTTCCCAAGACACAAGTGGCTTTCAAATTGGAATCACAAACAGGTCTAGTGGTGTTATGAAGGGAATACAGATTGGATTGTTAAACTACTGCGGACAGCTAAAAGGAATTCAAATAGGACTGATTAATCGAATAAAAAACCGATCTTTTCTAAAAACAACCCCTATATTCAATTGTTCTTTTTAGAAAGCAAAAAATCCATATGAAAATAAAAAGCATTTCTATTTTACTGTTAACATTTCTATGCGCGTGCGCAACCACCCCAAGATATCAACCAGCAAACATTCAAATCCCTGTTGAAACACAATTCTACAAACTAAATTTCCCAGAAAAAGAAGATTGGAAGGGATGGAGTATTTCAAAAAAAGAAAATGAAACAATTGTTTTTAAGCAAATAAAAAAATGGCCATTAACAGGAGAAGTTCTTGCTGTTACAACTATTGCTGTGATGCGTGATTTTTTGCTTGCTGAAAGAGAAGGCCTGGGCAGCGAGGATGAAACAGCGAATAACGTAATGGATTTGGAAGAAAATGTGCTGAGAGAAAAAGGTGAGAAGAAAGGAAAATATACCATCAAAGAAATCACCAGAGAAACAGTAAAAAGTAAAAATAAAAAACTATATGTGATGAATTATAAACTAAGAACAAAGACTGGTTTTAAAGGATATTTTTATCAATGTTCAAGATCTGATTCTGCGTTATATTTGTATTTTCCATCTGAATTTAAAAATGATCATGTTTTTTATAGGTTTCAGATTGATGGAGCATACAAGCCTGGTCGGTTTGCAAAACCAAATTTAAAAAAAGTATTAGAAGTAATAGACGCTTTTGAAATTAAAAAGTAATTATTAAATAGCACTTTATGTTTTAACCAAGCGCCGCTGGCTATGGCTTTTAGGATGCCAGCGGCGTTGCTTTTGGGATGGAGAGGGTGGGCATTGGGTGTTTGGGGAGTTATGAAAAAGGAGAAAAGGTCAGCGGGCGCATTGCTGGCCTGCTGGCGTGCTGGCCATGATGGGACAAGTATTTCTTTTTGCTGGCCGTGCTGGCAGGTATCCCATGCCCACGGCCCAATAAGAAACACTTGAACCCAAGGCCCACGCCCAGGCCCAAGGACCAGCCGACAAGAAAAGAAACCAGCGGTAGGCGGAATCGCGGCAGTAAGATAGTCACCAGCGTGTGAAAAACAAAATAGTATGTCATACAAAAATGGGGGCCACAATGGGGTTCCCTCGAAGCCTGGCTGAATAGTTTACCAGGCTTACCTATGGCGAGCCGTTTCAGACGCAAAAATGAGCTGTGTGGCG
>JANQER010000043.1 GCA_028278255.1 Elusimicrobiota bacterium
CGGCGGCTGCCGCGCCAGGGCTTACTATACGTTTGATGATGCCTTTGGCGCGGAAACGTGTTGTGCTTATGATCCTACGGCATAACATTGTCCCGCAGGCTTTTCTTTCTGGGTTTATTGAATCTGTCTATAAAATGCCAAAAGGCTTTGATGGGATGTCGAAAGATCATTTTGGGGCCTGAATAACGCATCACTTGTTTTATTCTGTCTCTCATGTCCGGTTTATAACAGTGAACAGGACATTGGCTGCACGCGGGTTTGTCTTCTTTGTACAGACAATACGCGATTCTGGTATAAGAATAGTTGACCAAAGACTGGCAATCCAGGCACAATGTATTTTCTGTGTGATGATGGGCATGGCAGTATAATCGTATCATGGCAACAACCGTGTTTTTTTCTCTGATATGTCTTTTGGTCAGCATAGAATAAGTGAGTGGTCTGTTGTTTTGTGTGACAAGGAATTTTGTTTGCCTGTTTGCCAGGCTTTGAACCAGTGTGAAAAATTTTCAGATTTTTCGTCCAAGATATGGTTTGCTTTTTTTGTTTCCTTTGAACGTTTTGTCAGGCTTTCTTTGACCAATAAATCCAAATCATCTATATTGTATAAATGCACATGGGCTTGGCCGGCAATGTTCGGGTCCACGTCTCTGGGAACCGCAATATCAATAATAAACAAAGGTTTGTTGTGCCTCTTACACATGATGGCTGGAATGTTTTCCGATGTGAGAATGAAATCAGGCGCGCCTGTGGAGCATAGCACCACATCAGCTTGGGCCAACTCATATAATAAATCTTGAAAATGGGCTGCCTGGCCCTTGACGCGGTCAGCCAGATTTTTGGCTTTTTCATGTGTTCTGTTGATGACAGTGAGGCGTGTGGTTTTTTGGCTCAAAAAACAATGCGCGGCTGTTTCCGCTGTTTCACCCGCTCCGATCACCAAAACATGTTTTTCTTTTAAATCGCCGAATATCTTTTGCGCCAAGGCCACAGCCATATTGGCCACAGACGTGGGGCCTTCTGAAATGCCGGTTTTGGTCCGGATATGTTTTCCGACATAGAGAGCCCTTTGAAAGAGCACATTGGTGAGTTTCCCTGTGAGGCCCGCAGCACGCGCTGATTCATACGCTCTTTTAATCTGTCCGAGAATTTCTGTTTCTCCGACAGCCAATGATTCCAAGCCGGCAGAGACCCTGAATAAGTGTCTCACGGCATGCGTGTCTTTCATGTAGTATAAATGTTTGTCAGTGAGCAGGACATTTTTGGCATGGACCAAACTGTTTTTGATTATGTGTATGGCTTGATCAGGGATTTCTGTGACAGCATATATTTCAACGCGATTGCAGGTGGAAAGAACGATACATTCCTGAATAACAGCGCTTTTTGAATAATTATGATAGATTTCATTTAAATGATTTTCCGGCACAGCCAGTTTTTCTCTGACGTCCACGGGCGCTGTCTTATGGGAAATGCCGAGGAGGATGAGTTTTTTCATGATTTCATGCTTCTTTTAATTTATGTATTATAGTAGTTCCCGGTGAAAAAGTCCCAGGTTTTTGTAGTTGCCTTCCGGCTAAAGCCGGATAGGGCTAAATTTACTGGAGACGAAGCACTCTCGTCCTTTAGGATTGGGTGCTTTTGATGCTTAAAACTGATTTAAAGAGCCCGATAAATCGGGCAATTACAGTTTTTCACCGGAAACTATAGTACATGTATTTTACAATTTCCGTCAAGTCTTTGGACAGATGAAAACACTATTGATTCGTATCCTTTTTTTATTAAAACTTGAATTTATGCCTGTGTATTGGCGGATTCCTTGTTTTGCGGCATTGGGGGTGTTTGCCGGGCTGGGGTTGGTGGTGGCACATATTTCCAGGGCCACGTCCTATATGAGTGATGCGCCTGAAACGTGCATCAACTGCCATGTGATGGTGCCTCAATATGTGACTTGGCAGCATTCCAGTCACAGAGAAGAAGCCACGTGCAATGATTGCCATGTGCCGCAGGATAATTTTGTTCATCATTACGCTTTTAAAGCGCAAGACGGGATGAAACATTCCAAGGTCTTTACCTTGCGGCAGGAGCCGCAGGTGATACAATTGAGCGCGGCTGCCGTACCTGTGGTGGAAGCGAATTGCCGGCGGTGTCATCAGGAAGTGTTGCAGCGCGTGGGGCTCACGGTTCATCAGCCAGGGGATAAACGGTGCTGGGACTGCCATCAGGATGTGCCTCACAGTCAAGGACGCAGCCAATCCGCCACATCCCGGATCATGGCGCCGAAGTTACCAACGTTGATTTTTAACAAAAGAGATAAAAATACAAAGAAATAGGAACCACGGATGGACACGGATAAACACTGTAAGGCGTAAAGAAAAAAGGAGAACAATAATGTCAGAGTCTGATAAATTGAATTTTATGGAGAAAATGAAACCATGGATGGGTTGGTTGGTTTTTGGCAGCACCATGCTGGGAGTTTTTCTGTTGGGGTTGTTGGCGGCTTCTATTATGGAGCGTCGCCAAGAAGCCGCCAGGCTTTATCAAGCGCCGGTGAATATCGCTGACAATGAATCCGATAGCGCTGTTTGGGGTCAGCATTATCCGCGCCAATATGACCGTTATAAAAAAATGAGTGACTCTGAGACCAAAACCAAATATGGCGGGGCTTATCCCCGCGATTATTTGGAGGAAACTTCAGCCAATGTGATTTTATTTGCAGGCTATGGTTTTAGCCAAGATTACTTACAAGCGCGCGGCCATATTTATGCCATTGAGGATGTCACTCAAACGAAACGGGTCAATGAAAAAACACCGGCCACCTGCTGGACATGCAAAAGCCCGGATGTGCCGCGCTTAATGGCTCAAATGGGACCTGAAAAGTTTTATGCCAAGAATTTTAATGAACTCAAAAACGAGATCACGCATCCCATTGGCTGCTTGGATTGTCATGATCCCAAAACCATGGGGTTGCGCATCAGCCGGCCTGCTTTGGTGGAAGCCTATGAACGGCAAGGCAAAGACATTGCACAGGCCACACATCAGGAAATGCGCAGTTTGGTGTGTGCCCAATGCCATGTGGAATACTATTTTAAAGGTGAAGGGAAATCTTTGACCTTTCCATGGGATGAAGGCATGGCCATTGCTGATTTTGAGAAATATTATAATGACCGAGATTTTAAAGACTGGACACATGCCATTAGCAAAGCGCCTATGGTGAAAATGCAGCATCCTGATTATGAAGTGTATTCCATGGGGATTCATTCTTACAGAAATGTGTCTTGTGCTGACTGCCATATGCCTTACAGGACCGAAGGCGGGGAGAAAATCACTGACCATTATGTGCAAAGTCCTTTATTGAATATTGCCAACAGCTGTGCAGTGTGTCACAGGTGGGGAGAATCCGAAATTCACGCACGTGTGGAGAAAATTCAGGACAAAAACAGCCAAGCCCGAAAAATGGCTGAGCACAATATCACGCGCGCACATTTTGATATTGCGGCCTGTATGCAGGCAGGCGCCAATGACCGGGAATTAAAAGAGGTCCGGGCATTGGTCCGTCGCGCGCAGATGTATTGGGATTATGTGGCTGCCAACAATGGCATGGGATTTCATGCGCCTCAGGAATGTCAGCGCGTGTTGGGCATGGCGGCCAGCTCGGCACAAGAAGTGCGTGTGATATGTGCCAGGATTCTGGCCAAGCACGGGTATTTGGGACAAGTGCGCTATCCGGATTTTGGTTCTAAAGAAAAATCGCAGAAACTTATTCAATTGTTTATCAAGAATAAACCTCCTCTATTGTTGACCAAAAAGTAGACTTTTCATGATTGAAAACAAGGACAGCTTTTGGATTGGAAAATGGTCATGGTTACACGCCATGACAGTGATTTTGCCATTGGTGGGCATGGCTTATGTGATTCAATTTTTGCATCCGTCTCTGTCATGGGGGCTGCCTGGCGCGCCATGGAATTGGATCATTGTTTTTTGTCCGCTTATGTTTTTGGGGCTGCTGATGCGTTTGTTCCCTCAAAATTCTTTTTTGCGCGGACTCAGTGGTTTGCCCATGGGATTGCTGGCCTTGTTTGTTTTGGCTTTTGTGAGCCTGCCCGGCGCTGTTCTTCCTCAAGGGGATAAATCCTTTTTATGGCAAAAATGTCTGGGTTTGGGGAATGTGTTTCAAAGCCTGCCTTTTGTCACTGCGTATACGATTTTAATGGTTCATTTGGCGCTGTCATGTTTTAAGCGGTTCCAAAAAAGCCGTTTGTTTTTCTTTGTGCATGTGGGTTTATTGATTGTGCTGTGTGCAAGCGCGGCAGGGTCTGGTTCATTGCAGCGTATCCAATTGGTCCTATTGGAAACAGCTGATTTTGTGTCAGCCGGGTATCACAACAACAAGCGTATTGATCTGCCATTTTCTATTCAGTTGCAACGTTTTCATTTGGAATCCTATCCGCCCAAATTGTCTTTGGCAAAATCTCATGGCCAACATCAGGAACAAGAAGAGCACAAGCACTGGTCTGTTTCTATCGGAAAGTATTTTTTAGAACCAGGCATCACAGAGATTTTTGATGATTATGAAATCACGGTGAATAAGGTTTTGCCCAAAGCTTATGTGGAAAATGGCTTGCCTAAGCCAATTGATCATAAGGGCGCTTTGCCGGCTGCGCATGTGTCTGTCAAATACAAGGGACAGCCTATTGGCCAAGGATGGCTTCATCCCACCAGTCCTTTTGGCGAGCATTTGTTCGTTGAGTTAAACAAAGGGGAAATTTTAATGCTTCAAAAACCAAGGCCAAAAATATTTGAATCACTTGTGAATGTGAAAACAGGAAAAGACGCTGCTGTTGAGCAAAAGACCATTCGCGTGAATCAGCCCTTGAAGAGCAATGGATGGTCAATTTATCAATACAGTTATGACGAATACATGGGCGGGGCTTCAACGCGCAGCGTGCTTGAATTGGTGAGGGACCCGGCATTGCCTTTTGTGTATACAGGCGTTTTTATGTTTTTGTTTGGTGTTTTATTGTATTTATGGAAGGCTGCGGATGTTTTAAAGGGTTAAATTTATGTTAGATATTTTGCCTTATTTGTTTCACATGGTTTTGGTTTGCTGGATTCATTCAGCAATACTGACACTGGTTTTTATGGTCAAGCCTAAAAAACTATTTGAGGTGGCTGCCAAATGGTTTTTAATGACTGGGATTGTTCTGTTGGGCAGCGCCATTGTTTGTATGTGGTGGACCATGGAACGTCCGCCATTGCGCACATTGGGAGAGACCAGGCTCTGGTATGCTTTCTTGCTGCCTTTGATTGGCGTTCTGCTGGAATGGCGGCTCAAAACACAGGCCATGCGTATTCCTATGATTTTTTTCGGGATTCTTTTTGTTCTGATCAATGTGTTAAAACCAGAGGCTTTTGATCAGACACTCATGCCTGCTTTGCAAAGTGTGTGGTTTGTGCCGCATGTGATTGTGTATATGACAGCTTATGCGGCTTTGGGTTTGTCCTCAGGCATGGCTTTTTATTCATTGATTAAGGCCTATTGGCAGAAAAAAGACCCTTTGGCTGAAGAAGTTTATTTGTCAGGTCTTTTGATTAAACTGGCTGTGCCTTTTCTCACAGCTGGATTGTGTTTGGGCGCTCTGTGGGCCAAAGAAGCTTGGGGACATTATTGGACATGGGACCCCAAAGAAACTTGGGCGTTTTTAACATGGGTGACTTATGTGGGGATTATTCATATGAAGGATTTAAGGCATGGAAAAACCGTATGGAATAACCTGCATTTTAAATTATGGGTTTTTTCATTGTCTTTTTTGGTGGTGTTGTCCTGCTGGTTTTTGCTGAATTTTCTGCCTGCCGCTAATGTGAGCGTTCATTCCTACACACAATAGTCCATTATTGACAAAACAAAAGAAAAATTATATATTCGAAATATGTCGAATAATCGAAATAAAGATATCCACAAATTCGCCTGTTTTTTTAAGGCTTTGTCCAACCCGCATCGCTTGAAAATTTATGCGCGATTGGCTTCTTGTTGTAGGACTGATAAATTGTGCCTCACGAAAAAAGAGGCTTGTGCTTGCGTGGGTGAGCTTGGGAAAGATTTGGGCATTTCTGCGTCGACAGTGTCTCATCATTTAAAAGAACTCAATCAGGCTGGTTTGCTGAAAATGGAAAGACATGGTCAAACCATTCAATGTGGTATTGATCCAAAGAGTTATAAATCCCTTAAAAACTTTTTCAAATAAATAGGCTGTGATTTGGTTTTTTTTGTAATTGCCCGATTTATCGGGCTCTTTAAAGCATTATATTGCGGTAAAAACGCCCGATAAATCGGGCAATTACAGAAACCAGGATTTTTTTATCGGAATCTAAACTGCATATGCAGGATTTTTTTTTAGTTGGGTGTGTGTGAATTATTTTATCTTTGGAGGTGTTTTATGTTATTAGCAGAACAAGAAAAAATTCGGCATCATGTGAGAGACACCTATGCCAGAGTTGCCAAAACAAGTCGAAGCCATTCAAGAAAGACAAATTTGTCTGCGCAAGATGAAAAATCAGGATGCTGTGGCAAAATGACAGTCACCTCTTGTTGTCGAAGCGATACACCTAATGAGAAAAAAGTGTCGAAGGGCTTGGGATACTCTGAGACTGATGTGCAAGAAGTTCCAGAAGGCGCAAATATGGGGCTTGGCTGCGGCAATCCGCAGGCCATTGCAGCCCTTCAGAAAGGTGAGATTGTTCTGGATTTGGGTTCAGGAGGAGGATTTGATTGTTTTTTGCCTGCCAAACGTGTTGGGCCCAAGGGACGTGTCATTGGTGTGGACATGACGCCTGAAATGCTCAGCAAAGCCCGTCTCAATGCGGACAAAGGCGGTTATTCGAATGTGGAATTTCGTTTGGGGGAAATTGAGAATATTCCTGTGGCTGATGCTGTTGTTGATGTGGTTATGTCCAATTGCGTGATCAATTTGTCACCCAATAAACCCAGAGTCTATGAAGAAGCCTTTAGAATTCTTAAGCCTGGCGGGCGTTTGGCTATTTCAGATATTGTGGCCATTGTTCCTTTGAACCAAAAAATGCGTCAAGATTTGGAACAGTGGTCTGGATGTGCTTCTGGTGCTGAACCCATTGAAAGAATTAAAAAAATGCTCAAACAACAAGGTTTTGAGAGCATTCGTATTCAGCAAAACGAAAAAAGCCGTGACTTTATTAAAGAATGGGCGCCTGGTTTGAAACTTGAAAAAAAGATTGTCTCAGCCACAATTGAAGCCAGGAAACCTGGGTAAACCAGAAACAACCAAATTCCAAGATACAATGACCAAATAATATTCAATAACCAAGGAACAATAATCAAATACAGGCGCCAATTGTAAATCCTAAAATGAAAGATGAAAATTTGAAATCATTATCATTTTGATAAACAGGAAGGACAGGTAGGGTTGGGGCGGATTTTGATTTTGCGGAAATGCATGTCCAAGGCATTGTATGTCAAAATGGTGTCAGTGAGCAGTGTGCCTGTTTTGGTGAGATACTTAATGGCTTCTGTGGCCTGAACAATGCCCAATAAGCCGGCCACAGGGCCCAAAATGCCGACTTCTGCCGTGGACGGCACTTCACCCGGCGCTGGCGGTTCTGCAAAAAAACATCTATAGCACGCTGATTGGCCGGGCAGGATGGTCATGGTTTGGCCTTGAAAACTTGACACGCCGGCATGTGAAAAAGGGATTTGGGATTTGAGACAGGCATCATTGATGAGGAATTTGGAATCAAAATTGTCCGTGCAATCCAATACAAAATCATAATTTTTTATCACATCTGCTATGTTTTCTGTTGTTAATCGGGTGTGATAAAGGCTTATTTTTGCGTCCGGATTGAGTTGTTTGAGCTTTTGGGAAGCAGACTTGACTTTTATTTGACCTGTGTCTGTTGTGAAATGAATAATTTGTCTTTGTAGATTGGACAATTCCACTTTGTCAGAATCCACCAGCCCAAGCGTGCCCACACCAGCGGCTGCCAGATAGAGCGCTGCCGGTGATCCCAGCCCGCCAGTGCCAATAATCAACACCTTGGCTTCCAATAGTTTTTTTTGCCCTGCTTCCCCCATTCCCTTCAGCAGAATGTTGCGATGGAACCTCTCTAACTGTTCTTTGTTTAAAAGTGTCATATGCTGTTAATCATATCAATTTTACCTGTTTCTGTTAATTCAATTAAAGGTGAATATAGTCAATTGTTTATGGCATTCCATCATTTGACCGGATATTCGAATATTTTAAAGTTTAATTGAGAGGAAGTAGGAGGGGACATGAAAAAATATTTTTCTTTGATGCATTCTGCAGGACGCGGAGGCCCGACAAAAACTTGTGGCGGCTTGTTGATGTGTGTGATTTCTATCCTTATGACGTATTCTTGTTTTGCCGCACAGTTGTCGCCGGCTGTTCAAAAATTCCTTCTCAACACAAATAACCAAAATAGAATTCCTGTGGTCATCATCTATAAAAGAGCAGACCGCACTTCCTTGCCGGGGCAAAGCAAATACAAGAATGCACCGGCTGCTTACCTTCAAGCCATCAACACCAAACCTGCCATTCAATCTGTTTTCCCGAAGGCGGAGAATAATCATGTGGTGGATCTGTGGCTGATCAATGGTTATGCTGCCCGGGTGCTGCCCGGCCGTTTAAAAACCATTGCCCAGGACAGTAGAGTGGAGATGATCACTGAAAATGGTGTTGTACAAACACCGGACATTATGACTCTGGGGAAAACAAAAATGAACGCGCAGCCGCCTTGGGGTTTGGACAAAATCGGCACGCTGCAAGCCTGGGAAGCCTTTTCGGTTTCTGGCCAGACTATCCGCATTGGACATTTGGACACTGGGATAGATGTTACGCATGCGGATCTTCAAGGAAAAGTGTGTGCCTGGGCTGAATTTGATGCTTTTGGAAACAAAGTGAAGGATTCTGTCCCGCATGACAGTGGTTTTCACGGCACGCATACGGCCGGGACTTTGGTGGGGGGAGATGTGAGCGGTTATCCCATAGGCGTGGCCCCCAATGCCAAGTTAATCAGTGCGCTTGTGTTGAATGGGACACAAGGCACATTGACTCAGGTGGTGGCAGGCATTCAATGGGTATTGGATCCGGATGGAAATCCATATACGGATGACGGCGCTCACATATTGAACATGTCTTTGGGCGCTTCCGGCCAATTTCCTGTTTTTCAGAAGGTTGTGGATCAGCTTTTGGCCGCCAATGTGCTGCCGATTTTTGCCATAGGGAATAAGGGGCCGGGGCAGGCAGATGCGCCTGGCAATACAGTGGGACCCATTGCTGTGGGCGCCACCTCATTCAGCGACTCAGTTGTTCATTTTTCAGGCGGAGGGGAAATTACATGGAAAGGGAAAAACTATGTGAAACCTGAAATAGCAGCCCCTGGGCATGGCATTCTTTCCTCTATTCCGGGCAACCGGTATCAATCTTACAGCGGCACTTCCATGGCCACCCCGCATGTGGCCGGCGCTGCTGCACTTATTCTGGAGGCCATGCCTGGAATTGATGTCCGCACGCTTAAAAACACCTTATTTAAAACTTCCAGAGACATTGTTCATCCTGGTGTTGATGAAAGATCAGGTCATGGAAGGCTTGATATTCTGGCGGCAATGGCATCCCTTCGCAGGGTGTCCCTGGTGCGGGGTGTTGTGAGAAATCAGTCCGGCGTTGTTACGGCTTCACTCACACTTAAAGACTCTTTTGGAAAAAGGATCAAGTCTGTCCGCGCTGATCCCAGAACAGGACAGTTTTTTCTGACTGTTCCCAAAGGGGAATTCACCCTGTCGGCCTCTTTTGGCATTTCCAGAAGCAGCAGGAAGCTGATGATGGCACAAAAGGGTATTGTGAGTGAAGTTGAGTTTGTTTTGGATACATCGACCAATAAGCTGGACAATTTGCTGGTCTATCCGAACCCGTATAAGCCTGCGCGGGGGGATCAGCATATTTATTTTGAAGGGATTCCGGAAGACACAAAAATCAGTGTGTATAGTTTTTCAGGCAAGCTTATCAAACAGATTTCCGGAACACTGGAAGGGCAGTGCTTATGGGACGGTAAAAATGAAGAGGCTGAACCTGTTGCCGGCGGCCTGTATTTTTATCTGGCCAGTTATTATGATCCTGACAATGGCTGGCAATACAAGAAAGGCAGAATGGCGGTGATACGATGAGTATGTTTAAACGTGATTCAGGACACAGGACACATGAGGCCTATGACAGAATGATTGTGCATGCGCCAGGGATGAGGCGCCGTGCGTCTGATCATTTTGGGGCTGCGCATCCTGTTTCGTTTTTATCCGCTCATCATTTTCCGGCCCATTTGTCGCATTTGTGCACTTATGAGTTGTTGTCCTTGTTGTTGGTGTCCTATTGCTACGGTGGTGAGCAAGGGCATGGGGCCAATGGCGCAGATTTCCTCAAGATCACGCCTGATTCCAAGGTGGCGGCTCTTGGCAACAGCGGCGTGGCCAATCCGAAGTCGGATTTTTCAGTTTTTCATAATCCGTCCTTGCTGAGTCAATCGCCTGATGGGTTTCGTTTGGCGGCTTCACAAATGAACTGGCTGCTGGGGGTAAGGGCTTCTCACTATGCTGTTTCTTATTCATGGGGTGCGCTGAGTGGAAAAACATGGGGAATAGGGCTTTTTATCAGTGACTGGCGCACAGGCGCTTTTGGCGCCACTGATCCGTATGGGAACTTTGCCGGGCAAGTGGAATACCGCGCACAAAATATGGGGATTGGTTTTTCGCGTGCCATGATGGATTCTTGGCACTGGGGATTCAGTGTTAAAAGAATAGCCCAGTTTTTTCAAGAGTCAGGAGGATCCTCTGCGAAAAAAACAGGGTCCTCTGTTCTGGCTTGGGATGCCGGGACACACTATGCTTTCTCCTCTGATCGATTCATTGTGGGCGCAGTGGTGCAAAATATAGGTCCGAAAGTGGGTTTTGAGGAGAAGACTGATCATTTGCCTCTGATGGTCCGATTTGGCGCAAGGGGAAAAGGCGCAGAGAATGGTTTTTCTTGGAATCTCGAAGCTGTGCATGAACAAGACAATGCCTTGTCAGTTAAAAGCGGTATTTCTTTTGAGCCGTTTTCAAAAATATCATTCCGTGCGGGGTATGACACCTTTATTTCCCAGTCCAATTATGTGGGGTTTACAACAGGGTTGGGATTTGAATTTCGAGAAGTTCATATAGACTATTCGTTTGTCCCTTTTGGTGAACTGGGAACCACACAGCGTTTTTCCATGTCATGGCACATGTGAAACAAGCTCAAAGTTCAAAATCCAAAGTAAAGACATGTGTCAGATACGGAAACAACCAAATTCCAAGGAACAATAATAAAGTCTACCCCATCCAACGGAGTTGGCCTGCAGCTGATTATGGTGTTATTTTCTAAATACACCACCTGCAAGACCTAAAGATAGGCAGGTGATTGAAATTGTTTTTAGAAACACACGTAAACATTCTCTAAAATATGGGTTATTGGGAAAGAAAGAAGGATCAAATAAAAAATCATGCAGCCATGAAAAAACAACACAGATATACAATACCCATGGAATTAGTAAATATAATGATTTTAGTCCCTTAATTTTTTGGGTTAATATACATGATACAAAAAATCCAAATATTAAAAATAAAACATCTATTATAGTTGTTTGGCAGTGATGATAACCAAGCCAATAGGAACCATATAAATCTACTAACATAGTTACTCGACATCGATGAATGCCGCCAAACATCCAAAATTTAAACGAGTCGATCTGATATAGAGAGTGGATAATAACTAACAAAAATATTATGCTCACAACACAAAGACGCCAAGCTAGATGTGTTGTTGGGGACGAAGCTTCTTCAGGTTTTAGTTCAAATTTGATCATAAGATGTATTCTACTGTGAAATCGCCGCAGTTAAAGGCGGCTTATCGACAAAAGGCCGCAGAAAAGTGCGGCTTTTTGCTTTGTGGTTACATTATACATTGGGGATTGAAAAAAATCCAATTAATCTGGTTGTTCTTTACCCTCTTTTGACAGGCATGTTTGAACCTGGATTTTTTTCGTTTTTTTGATGGCGGAGGCAATGTAGTGGGTTTTGGTGTTGTGGATGTTGGGGACATGGAACCCTGAAGCTTTAAAAAGTTTTTTCATGATGTGTGCGGGGGGGAGGGCATCATGTTTGACTGGAGCGCTGAGTTTGTTGTGAAAGGCATTAATGCCCTGCCGGGACTCAGAGTGCGCCACCATCACTCTTCCGCATGGTTTGAGAACGCGGTAAATTTCTTTTAAGGTTTTTAATTTGTTTGAAAAGTGAGGAAACACGGAAAAGCAGATCACATGGTCGAAGAAATTGTTTTTTGCTGGAATTTTTTGTGCATCAGCATGGACGTATTTGAAACTTTTACCGTTAATCTTTCGGGCACGCTTGATCATTTCTTTGGCATAATCCAAAGCCCATATCTTGCTTTTTGTGCCAACTGCTTTTCTGAGAAAAGGCAATAAAACACCGGTGCCTGTGCCTATGTCCAGGATTGTTTGTCCCGGGGTAAGACCGGCGTGCTTCAGAATTTTTTTAATTCTTTTTGTTTTCTCACATGTCAGCTGATTGTTCCATGTTTTGGCATGAAGATCAAAAAAGTCATTTCGGTCCATTAAAAATCCTCCTGGTCTTATGGGAAAATAGTAGGCACACCATGAAAATGGCGCCGGCAGTGATGATAATGATGGCGCCGGACGGGACATTAAACAGAAATGAAAAAAGAAGCCCCAAGAGGCAGGCGCTTGTGCCAAAAAGTGCAGATAAAAAATACATGGTTTTGAGATTGTATGTGAGCTGATACGCAGCGGCAGGCGGTGTGACAATCAGACTGAAAATCAAAAGTCCGCCAATGGTATTGAGGTTGAGCGTGACTGTGGCTGCGCAAAGCAGCAGCAATGAATAGAATATGAACTTTTCCGGAATCCCGACCGCCTTGGCCAATGTCGCGTTGAACAAAACAGCATTGATTTCTTTGAAAAAGAGCTTGAGAAACAGCATGATGA
>JANQER010000048.1 GCA_028278255.1 Elusimicrobiota bacterium
AAGTGAGTATTGTGGCTGCGCCAAACCCTGCCATACTGCCGATGACTTCAGCCAGAAAAGCAGAGAAAAGAATAAAAACAAACACAGATAGGTTGATCATACATTGTCCGGAAAAGGCTTATGGCCTACCCGCCCAATTCCAATTGTTTTTCAAATTTCTCCACCACTTTTTTCACTTCAGTTTCTGTTTCGGTTAATCGCTTTTGACAGAATTCGATTAATTCTCCTGCGCGTTTGACTTTGGCGGACAAAATATCCACATCAATATCACCTTGTTCCAATTCAGACAATATCTTCTGAAGCTCTTCATAAGATGACGCATAACTCACATTTTTTTTCATCATATCATTCCTTTGATCATTTCTGTTTTCCCATTTCTTTAATGACTTTCGCGTTGATTCGGCCGTCATGGAATTGAGCGGACAATTCCTGACCAACTGACACATGCTTCACACTTTTAATCAGCTCCCCGTTTGAATAAACAAGGCTGTACCCGCGGGCCAACACAGTCAATGGATCTTTCAGCTGACATTCGCGCAAAAAACCGCGCAATCTTTCCTTTTGAACATCCAAATGACGCTGCGCGCCTTGCAGCAAAGACTGCTGGTTTTGCGACAAGCCTGACAAAAAACGTTGAATTAAAATCACTGCCCCCTGCTTCCAGGTGCGCACATCCTGAGACAGATGATGTTTTTCCCGGTCAATTCTATCCCGAACAGCTGCCATGATCCGCGCACCGGCTTGCTGAAGATCTGTTTCAAAACGCTGTGCTTTCTGAATCAAAAACTGCGCGGCAGCCGTGGGTGTTTTCCTGGACTCATGCGCCACCAAATCCGCCACAGACAGATCAATCTCATGTCCGATCCCGGTGATCACTGGCTTGCGGCATTGGGCAATGGCCATGGCTATCTTTTCCTTGTCAAACCAGATCAAATCCGAACGGGAGCCTCCGCCGCGAATAAGAACAATGGCTTCTATTGATTCATGATTATCCAGTTTTTGAATGGCCTGACAAACGCTTCTTTCAGTTTCCTCTCCCTGCATGCGGGCATCCGTTAATTGCACATGGAAGGCGTATCCGGAACCATTCAATTCATGCATAAAATCATGAAAAGCCGCACTGCCTTCAGAAGTGATCAAGCCTATGGTCTGAGCCACCAAGGGCATAGACTGCTTTTTGTTCTGATCAAACAGCCCTTCCTCTTTCAAGTGCTGGATCAATTCCTGCCTGGCGCGTTCCATTTCTCCCAGTGTAAAGTTTGGATCAACATCCAGCACTTTTAATTGAAGACTGGCGCGCGGCCAGTAAAAATCAACCGCACATAAGAACCGGACCTGGATCCCATCCTGTAGCTTAAGGTCTGAAGAGGCGTGGCGCAGTTTGTCAAGAATCGCGGCGTGTGCGTCCCCCCATGAAATCGCTTTGACACTGGCTCTGGCTGTGTCTTTGCCCTCTTCTTTTTCAATGAGCTCAAAATAGATTTGCCGCCAACGGCGTGAAGCGGCCTTGAAGGCATCACGGTCATATCCTTGAATTTCACCAGTGACCCAAAAAGGATTGGGGAATGCGTCATCCAAAGCCTGGGCAATGGTTTGATTCACCTGACTCACAGTGAGAGATTTGGTTTGATGGGACGATTTTGGCATATTTTTGACTTCGGTCTTTGGTCTTCTGTCTATGGTCTATGTGATAGCCAACAGCCATTTGGCTTCTTTGTCCACATCCCGATAAGACTCATATCCCTGCGTGTTCATGGGCTGGTTGGCAAGCATCACATTCAACCCGCGGTTTTTCACGGCTGCGGTTGATCTGTCGGATATGTCTTTAATCAATAACTTGAAATTCCCGAAGATATTCGGGAGTTTTCTGTCAGCCAAATAAGAAAAGTTAAACCCTTGCGCGTCTATGTGCAAACACCCGATGGTGTGTCCTTCCGGCACCTGCGGATTGGGCATTTTGGTAAACACATCCAGGTACAAAAAGAATTCCGTGCTGATTTCTGTTTTATCCACTTTTTTTTTGTTTTTCAAGAACCCAACAGGGATCCCGGTGGCCATTGTGATCCCCATATTGACCATTCTTTTCTGCATTGAAGGCCCTTGCTCCACAGTCTTGGTTGTTCTGACTTCTTCATTCAGACCGACGGCTGACAATAAACAAATATGATCCCACGGCATTTCTCTGATGGTTGACTCAGACCCTAAAGTAAAACAAAAATGATCATCTGTGAGATGCGCTGAACGCACATTCTTGTCTTCAGGCAATCCTGGTATTTGCCATTCCTGAATCACGCGCGCGTCCAAACCGGCACTCACTGCAGCAGATGCCATGTCATTGGCCTCAGCCTCTTCCATACGCTCACCCAAAAACCCCCAGGCCTTTTTGGCCATACGCATAGAATCAATCAAGGGAACCTTCAAATATTTCCCTAAAAATGTTCCCACCGGACCAGGCTGCATTTGCTCTTGTTTGTTTAAAATAACGTAGAACATAATGATCACCACATCCACAATTAAATCCAAACGATGTATAAATTTGTTGCCTATTAACGGGCGGGGGCATCTGCCCCGTCCCCTCGGCAGATTCTTCCTGAAAGCCCCGCCCCTACGACAAGTTATTCCCCGTCATGGCCATTTAATTTCAAAACCGCTTCTTCAGCCATTCGGATAAGGCGGCCGTCGTAATCCCCTTTGGTGAATTTTTTCAGCACAGGCACAGCCTGCTCATTGCCAATATCTGTCAAAGCCTTGACAACGTTCAATTGAACCAACAAATAGGGATCATTCATCAGAGCCAAAAGATGTGTCTGCACATCAGCGCGTCCTGCGCCGATTTTGGCCAAACAGCGCACGGCTGTCAGCCGCAAAGAATGCGAATGACCATATGCCGTGTGTTTTTTTAAGATGGACACAAGGCCGGGCGGCTGAAGCGCTGTCATGGCCTCCAATGCGCCGCAGCGCAAAATATCATTCCATGACTCTCTTTTCATGCGCGCAGGGAATTCAGCTATCAATGACATGTCTCCGGATTTGCCTCTGGCCAGGAGAGAGGCGTTTTCCGTGAAATAACTTTTTTCAGTTTGTGAAAATTTTTGCAGTTCCTCACGCACACAAGCGCTCCGGCTGCCGCCCAATGCGGACAGGCAAGGCCGGCGGGCCTTGGGATGCGTGATGGTTTTTAACCCGTATAACAAAGCTTCCACGGCCTCGGGCGTGCTGATTTGGCCCAAAGCAGAACCGATTTCTCCCTGAACACCCCAGAACTTTTCTTCTATCAAGGCCTCAGACAACGCCTGCACGGCAGACACGCTGTTGATTTTCCCTAAAGCCATGGCCGCTTCCCTCCGCCCCAGCACATGCGGGTCATGCGTCAGCTGATAAGTCCACATGGTTTCACTTTTGGGAAAATCTGTTTTTTTCAATACGCCATGATCAGGGTCAAACAAAACCAAATACGGCTCAGCAGGCAGTTTAAATTCAAACAAGTGTGTTTTCTTGTCCACCAGCTCCGTAAAACGTTTTTCCCCTTTGGAGGTGTGAAAAGAAAACACCACAGGCATTGAAAAAAGTCCTGTTTCATGATCGGTTTTCTGTGTTTGTGCCACCCGCACATATGCTTTTTTTGACGAAGACTCCCACCAATAACGCACTTTATATTCCGGGTGTCCGGCTTTGTAAACCCATTGATCAAAAAATCGGCCCATATTTTTCCCAGTGGCCTTTTCAACGGCTTTTTTAAAATCAATGGTTTCAACCACCAAGCCTTTGTTGTCTTTCACATAAGTTTGAATGGATGTCCAAAAAGCGGTTTCCCCCAGCACGCAGCGCAGCATATGCAGAATCAAAGAACCTTTTTCATACAAATGCCTGTCAAACAAATCCGTGGGTGACTTATAGACCTTTGACACCAATGGCCGGCGATAACTGCTTTTGTCTTCCTCAAAATATTGAGCTGCGTTCTGCCTCAGCTCCCAAAAAAATTCGTCTTTTCCTCTGTCATGCTCGGTAAAAAGCGCCTCAAAATACGTGGCAAAACTTTCATTCAGCCAGGCATGAGACCATTCTTGGCATGTGATCAGATCCCCAAACCATTGATGCGCCAATTCATGGGCTGCCAAATAATCAGCAGAAAAATCCAAATGCGCGCGTTCATCATGCAAAACCTTGGCTGTTTGCGTGGTGGCGGAAGTGTTTTCCATGCCGCCGTAAATAAAATCTTCCGCAGCCACCTGCGCATATTTGGGATAAGGATAAGGTTGGCCTGTTTTTTTGGAAAAAAACGCCATCATTTTCGGGGTTTTGCCAAATGCCCGGCGTGTGTCCTGTTCCCGGCCGGGCGTGCAATAGTAAGTGACAGGAATGTTTTTCCAATGGTCTTTAATTTCCGTAAAATGCCCCACAGCCAATGTCACCAAATAAGCTGCGTGCGGAATATCCTGCTTCCAATGAAACTGAATCTTATTTTTTAAGGGTGATTTTTTCACCAGCCGGCCGTTTGAGACAGCTGTCATCCCCTTGGGGACTTTGACCAGAATTTCAGTGGAGGTGCGGTCCTGAGGCGCATCATGGCAAGGGAACCAATACCGGGCGAATTCATCTTCTCCCTGCGTCCAGACCTGGACAGGCTTATGCGGGTAATGTTTATCCGGCCCGATAAAATACAACCCCAATTTGGGACGGGTCACACGGTATCCGATTTGTATTTGGACCACATCCCCGGACTGAATGGGGTTTTTAAATTGAACAGTGAGCTGGCGTTTGTTGTATTGATACGACACTGCCCCCTGATTGGACCGGACAAATTTCACATGAAAATCCACTGCGTCAAAAACCATTTCCCCTGCATCGTCTGAAATGGCGCGCAAAGTTGTGGTACACAGACCAGACAATGCCTTCCCCGGTATATCCAAATCCAGGTCAAGCATGATATGCTCGGTGTCAAAAGTCCTGTCAGGCGCATATTGCGCCTCAGCCCCCTTTAACACAAACCGTGAATCCAGCGCGCTTCTTTTATGGCAACATTCAAAAAATTCTTTCATTTCATTCTCCTCAAATTAACCACGGTAATGTCAAAAACCATACAACTTTTTATTGTCAAAGGCCGCGCTTCGCGCCCCGCTTTTTTTAACCACGGGGAACACGGGGACGCCGAGAAACACCCAAACCCGCTTTTTTTGATTGTTTTATTATTGAAATCTTTGTTTTTTTTGCTTTTGTTGTTTTCCCCGTGGCCCCCGTGGTTTAATTTGAATGGGCGCCGAAGG
>JANQER010000061.1 GCA_028278255.1 Elusimicrobiota bacterium
GTGTCTGGACATGGGTGAAAGGCCGGACAGACATGGACATCGGCACCAATGGTTTGCTGGAAGATGACAGCCCGCGTCTCCTTTATTTATTGGACGGCCAGCCCATGGCCACGCCTATGTTTGACGGCATGCAATGGCCGCAAGTGCCTTTTTCTTTGGAAGAAGTGGAACGTATTGAAATCACCCGCAACGGCGGATCGGCTTTGTACGGCGCCAATGCTTTTACAGGCGTGCTGAACATCATCACCAAGAGCGCTATTGACAGAAAGAATGTGATCAGAACCTACACAGGGGACCACGGCGTTCAGCTTTATTCGCTCACAGCCGCGCACACCATTGGCGGCAAACTCGGGATTTCAGCCACAGCCGGCTGGCGGCAGACAGGCCAGACCAAAGGCTGGAGCAAATCCAGGAATGAAGAAGAAGTTGATTCCTATTCAACCCCGATCGGAAACTTAAAGGTGGATTATAAAGGAGAGGGGCAGGACCTTTCCTTTTTTGGCGGCTATTCTCATGGAGACGGGGGCTACGCGGCTTCTCCCGGAGATCTTGATATTGACCATGTGGAAAACTGGGAAAACCGTCTTGTGCAAGCCAAGTATGTCAATTCAAAGATTGATAAAACAGATATCAATGTCAGCGCTTCCATGCTCAGGCTTCATCAGCACAACTATAAGCCGTACTCTAACAATGTGGAAAAATACAATGTGGTGGGCCTGCGGTATAATTTGGAAGCCAATGTCACCACAAAATTGATCCCCAAAAACACGTTGATTGTGGGCGGCACGCACCATCATTGGTATGCTTACAGCAAAGGCGCCACAACCAACCTGAACTTCGGCCGGGAACATTCACAAACAATGAACAGCGCCTTTATTCAGGATGAATTCAATATTATTGAGCCTTTGTATTTGATTGCTTCCGCACGTTATGATGCTTTCAATGACTTGTCCGATGAGGTGAATGGACGCGGAACAATCATGTATGAGCTGAATGACAAGAATATTATCCGGGCCTCCATGGGCCGGTCTTACCGGAAATCTGATATTTATAATAGATTCTATATTGTGATTATCGGGCCTCCGGGCGCCGGCGGATATTTCAAAGGCAACCCCAAACTGACATCACAGCATGCCTTGCACAAAGAGGTGGAATACAGAACACGCATGATTCCCAATCATTCTTTGAAAGTCAGTTATACCCAGTCTAAATATGAATCTATTTACTTCAGCAGTAAAGCTTTGATTCCTTTTGGCGCTGGGTTTTTGCCGCAAATCGACAAAAAAACAACAGACCATATCTATAAAATCCATTCCTATATTTTGGAATTGGAGGGCACGCCTATTAAAGATGTGCTGAAATGGTATGGCAATGCCTCATTCTTTGATGCTGAAGATGACACCATCAGCCGGAAAATGGCGGATGTGCCTGAATATATGGTCAATGTGGGATTCCAATGGTTCCCTGTGAAAAAAGCATACTTGTCCATGGATTATCACTTCCAGGATGACTTTTTTACCACAGGAGCGGGCACAGATCCTGTGACCGGTTTGAAAGGGTCAGGGGTTGAGCGGTTCCATGTGGTGGATGCCAAAATCGGATACAATGTGTGCAAAAACGCGGAAATCGGCGTGAGCGTGGAAAACTTGTTCAATGAAAAACATTATGAGTTCCCGCTTCACAGCAAAAGATCCCGTATTGTTTTTGTGGAAACACGCATCTCCTTCTGATCTGATTATTGACAGAGAAGTTTTGTGAAGTTGTCTCAAGAGGCGCAGACCAGAACAATGGTTTGCGCCTCTTTTTTTGGCTCGCCTGATGACCGTGCTTTTGTCTGTTTCGAAAACCCTCATTTAACCCCAATGTGGTTTAGATAAGCTGGGTTTTTGTAATTGCCCCATTTATGGGGCGCTTTTAACGCATTTATTTGCCTTAAAGAGCCCGATAAATCGGGCAACTACGCTTATCTAAACCGGATTGGGGTTAACAGTGAAAAGCTTTAAAATGCAAAATTTGCAATTTCGGATTTATAAGGGTATTTCTATGACAAACTCCGACCCTTGCTCAGGTGCGCTGGTCACGCGGATGGTGCCTTGATGGTTTTCAATGATGTGTTTGACAATGGACAAGCCCAGACCTGTGCCGCCGGTCTCTTGGGTGCGGGCTTTGTCTACCCGGTAAAAACGTTCGAAAATTCTCGGCTGGCTTTCAGAGGGTATGCCGATACCGGTGTCTTTGACGGATAGAGTGATTTTCTGGTTTCCCTGTTCGGCAGACACAAGAACCGTGCCATTGGGTTTATTGAATTTAATGGCATTGTCCAGCAGGTTCATGAGAACCTGTGTGAGTTCATCCGATGTTAAAGGCATAAGAATGTCTTTTTGCGGGAATTGTGTTTCCAGGGTGATTTTTCTTTTCTTGCTGAGATGTTTGAGAGAAGTCATGACTTTTTTAGCGATTTTTTGAAGCGGGGTTTTTACTGTCTCTGCTTTTTTAATGTCTTCTTTTTCCAGCATGGAAATGGTGAGAAGATCGTCAATCAGGCGTTGAAGCCGCTCCACCTGATTTTGTGCTGTTTCCAGGAATTCTTTGGCATAGCGTGGGTCATTCAGCGCGCCTTCTAAAAGTGTTTCCAAAGACGCTTTGAGCGCAGTGAGAGGCGTTTTCAGCTCATGGGACACATTGGCCACAAAATCTTTCCGCATGTTTTCAAGTTTCCTGATATTGGTCAAATTGCTGAATGTCAGAACAATGCCTTTGAACCCATTGGGAGACAGAAAAAGTCTGGCGCTGACATGCCAAATATTGTCCGGTGAAAAAGCCAAGTCCAATTCTTTTGTGTCTTCTCCATGAGAAGAAAGCGCCTCTCTGGCCAAATCCCCCAATTCCCTGTGCCGGATTACCTCCAAAAGCGTCAGGTTTTTTATGTCCTCATAGGGCCGGTTGAGCAGGGGCGACATGGCTTTGTTGCAAAGAACAATATGCTGGCTGTGATCAATAATCAGGATGCCTTCTGAAATTGTATTGAGGAAATCTTTGCATGAAGGAGACAAAAGAGAGTCATCAGCCGGTTTTAGAGGAGAGGGAGGGGCAGGCACGGGCGGCGGCAGTGAGGTTTTTTGAATAGAAAAAGTAAAGCCAAGCCAGGTCAGTTTCATTCTGATTTAAATTTATATCCGATGCTTTTAACGGTCTTGAGCCGGTTTTTTTCAGCGCCCAGCTTGCTCCGCAAACGCGCCACATGTTGGTCAACCGTACGGGTGTCAATGTCAGCGGCTTTGTCCAGCCCCCAGATTTTTTCCAAAACATCTTCACGGTTAAGCACTTTGCCGCGCGCTGCCCATAAAATTTTAAGCAAATCAAATTCCTTGTTGGTGAGGTCAACGGGTTTTTTGTTTAAATGAAGCTCATATTTTTCCAGGTCCAATTCCAATGAGCCGGCTGTTAAGAGCGGGCTGGCCGGGGCTTCGTCATGTGATGTGCGGCGCAGCAGGGTTTTGACTCTTGTCATGACCTCACGCACGGAAAAAGGCTTGGTGACATAGTCATCCGCGCCCATTTCCAATCCCACAATTTTGTCCACTTCCGTGCTTTTGGCTGTGAGCATGAGGATGGGTATTTTTTTGTCCTGCGCGCGGATCAGCCGGCAGACTTCAAGCCCGTCCACTTTCGGCAGCATGATGTCCAGCACCACGAGGCGAGGTTTTTTCTGACGGAACGCAGTGACTCCGTCCTCGCCGTTATAAGCGCATAAGGGCGTATAACCTTCTTTTTCCAAATTGTATTTAAGAAGTTTGGAAATATCTTTATCGTCTTCTATAACAAGTATTTTGTGTTTGGGCATGGCTTTTTTTAGCAAAGAGCAAAGGGCAAAGAGTTAACCATAGGCTGTCTGCATGCTATGCTCTCACGATTTTTCTCTTTGCTCTATGCTCTTTGCCCTTTGCTCTTTATACATCCAATCTTCTGAACAGTGATCGTATCCTGGCCATAAGTTCTCTGTGGCCGAAGGGCTTGGTGATATAATCATCTGCTCCGCCGCCGAGGCCTGAAATTTTTTTTATTTGAGCTTTTTGTCCGGTGAGCATGAGTATCAAAACGCGGTCATCCCGATCACGGATTTCCTGGCAAAGCGTTAAGCCGTCCTTGCCCGGCATGTTTATGTCCAGAATCATTAAGTCCGGTTTTTCTGCTT
Source organism: Elusimicrobiota bacterium (assembly GCA_028278255.1). Lineage (GTDB taxonomy): Bacteria > Elusimicrobiota > Elusimicrobia > FEN-1173 > FEN-1173 > JANQER01. The sequence goes on from JANQER010000061.1 coordinate 4,196, forward strand.
CATAGGTTTTTAAAGCAGACACCCCGTCATTAACAGCCGTCACTGTGTACCCTTCTTGTGCCAATAATTTGGACAAGAGCCGCGTGATGTCCGGATCATCATCTGCCACAACGATTTTACCATTGGTCATATTCTGATTTTGCTGTTTCTGAGGCAATTTGTCAAGAGAATTTTATATACGAATTGGAGCAAAGAGCAAAGGGCATAGAGCAAAGAGTTTATATGCGCTTTTTTGTACATCAATCATTGACGACAATATTGTGCAACTGAAAATTTCGGGTTAATATGAAATGCCAAATATTAAAAAGACTCTTTGCTCTATGCCCTTTGCTCTTTGCTGTTCAATATGTTTTCCTCCCCTCCAAAGCTTTGGCCAGCGTGTATTCATCCGCATACTGGATCATGCTGCCGGAGGAGAGTCCGTAAGCCAGGCGTGTGACCGGGATGTCGTGTGACTGAAGAAGATCCGCCAAATAGGAAGCGGTTGTTTCTCCTTCTGTTGTGGGATTGGTGGCCAATATGACTTCACGCATGTTTTCTTTTTTAATTCTGTCCAAAAGGATGTTGATGCGTAAGTCTTCCGGACCGATTCCATCCAAAGCTGAAAGAACCCCGCCCAAGACATGGTACCGGCCATGAAACGCATGACTCCTCTCCAAAGCATACAGATCCCCTATTTCCTCAACCACGCAGAGCAATTGTGCGTCTCTTCCCGGATCCAGGCATTTGTGGCAAGGGGGGGGAGATATGTCTTCTGTTTCAATAAAATCTCCGCACAAGTGGCAGCGTTTTAATCGTTGTTTGGCTGACTGAATTTTTTCAATCAGGGAATCTGCTGTGTCCTGGTTTCTCAATAAATGGAGCGCAATCCTTTCTCCCATTTTCGGCCCCACCCCAGGCAGGCCGAGAACAGCAGTGACCAGATCATTCCAAGATTTTGTGGCCGACATAGTGGTTTATCCCCTTAAAATTTACATTTTGTATTTCCGGGTTGGGACTGTTGCGAAATGTTTTTTTTCTTCAAACCCCCTCTCCTGTCTCTGACGGGAGGGCTTCACGAAGTGAAGGGTGAGGGCCTCAATAGGATATTTCGCAACCGTCCCGTTTATTGTTTCTTGGAATTTGGTTATTTCCCCTATAGAGACGGTTCTGCTTTTGTGAGTTTGCCGGGGAAACGGCGGATGAATTTTTTGACCCCAGG
>JANQER010000062.1 GCA_028278255.1 Elusimicrobiota bacterium
ACCGTGTCCACAAAAATTTTCTCCAGGGCGCCCGGGGACGACGCCCACTCTTGCCTGTCCACAATACGCACCAAACGGCCCTGTTCCAGAATGCCCGCCCGGTGACATAATTTCTCCGCTTCGGAAATGCTGTGGGAAGAAAGAAGAATGGTTTTGCCTTTGGCGTTTAAATCGATAATAAACTCCCGCATCTCCTTAAATCCCAAAGGATCCAGTCCCGTCACCGGCTCATCCAAAAGCAACACGGCCGGATCATGCAAAATGGCCTGCGCCAAACTGGTCCGTTGAAGCATCCCTTTGGAAAATTCCCGCAAGGGGCGATACCGATGGCGCGTCATGCGCACAATTTGCAAGGTTTTCTCGATTCTGTTTTCCAGCTCAGCGCCAGTGAGATCGGATAAACGTCCGTAATACCGGAGAATTGCCTCCAAGGAGAGATGCTTATAAAAATAGGGAACCTCCGGCAAATAGCCAATAGACCGGCGCGCTTCCGGATCAGCAGCCGGACGGCCAAAAAGATCCACCCGTCCTGTTGTGGGAAAAAGGATTCCCAGCAGAAGTTTAATCGTGGTGGTCTTGCCTGACCCGTTCAAACCAAGAAGGCCAAACACCTCCCCCTGTTTCACTTCCAGATGCACCTCTTCGATCCCGCGGCTCACTTTGGTCCGTCCCAAATGGGACCGCCGATATTCCTTTGTCACACCCTTCAAGCAAACAGCCACTTTTTCATCGCTCATATTATTCTCCTTAGAGACAATCGGCGCAAAGGCCGTAGAACTGAAAATCATGCCGAGTGACTCGAAATCCCATTCTTTTAAAAATAAGTTTTTCAACATCTCCTGCCTGGCAGTCTTCATAATCCTGAATTTGACCACACTTTCCGCAAAGGAGATGATGGTGATGTTCCCGATAATCATCTGAAAGCTCGTAACACTGCCCCTCCGTTGTTTGAACCATTGGCACCAGAACGCCTTTTTCTACGAAAAGACGAATGGTCCGGTAAACGGATGCCAAATCCGCTGTTCCTTTGGCCAGGCGTTTCCGCACTTCAGCCGGAGAGAGAGGCTTTCGGTCGCTAAAGAAAACCGTCAGAATCGCTTGCCGCGCCGAAGTCCATCGTCCTCCCTCCTCTAAAATTTTCTCTCGAATCTTCTCAATGCTCATTCTGTTTTTTTCTCCAAAGGTTTCTTAGAAAAGTCAAGCCGGCAACCGCCGCAAGGAAAAAAACGCTGCTGACACAGATTGTGGGATTCGTGGGCGTGTCAATTGAAGCAGACACAATCAGCCCGGCCAGGGTGCAAAACGCAGCGGAACTTGTGGCAATGATCAGGACACGAGAGAGCCGCCTTGAAAGAAGGAGGGCTGCTGTGCTTGGGACAGCCAAGTAACAAAACATAAGCATGGCCCCGACGATTTTTGAGGCCACGGCAACCACCAATCCTAAGAGAAGAAAAAACACCAGCTCCCACTTTCGGGCGGCTATCTTCATAACCATTGACATTTCTCTGTCCAGAAAAACATGAGTGATCGGCCTAAGGAAAACAACAAGAGTCAGTGCCGCCGGAACAAGCAGCGCCAGCATGATATAGACATCCTGAATTGTGACCAATATCAGATCTCCATATAAAAGCGACTTCACTTCCTCCAAGCCATAGGCGCTCCGTAAAACAAAAAAAACCGAAAGGCCTGCGGCGCCTACAAAAATAGATCCCAGTAATGCATCACGAGGTATGCGATTTTCTCCGGTGGGCATAGACAATAAAGCAGCGCCTCCCATGGTGAGAAGCCCGGCGCCGAGAAGCGGCGGCACATGAAGCCATAGGGCGCCGGCCACGCCGCAAGCGGCCAATTCACTGAGCGCCACCCCGATAAAGACCACCCGGCGCAACACAACAAACACGCCAAAAAGAGCCCCTATCGCGCTAATGATGATCCCCGTCCAAAGGGCATTGGGGAACGAGTGGATAAGCAATTCAAGGCCGGTGCTCATTTTGTTCCCCCCTTGACTCATGAGACTGACAATGACAGCAGGCACAAGGCTCATGGTTCCCGTTAGGCTTTTTCCCCGCTTCAATGGAAACCCGCCCACGGTTAACAACGCACAATCCTTCAGCCAAAGTGGCTGCTTGATCCATGCCATGATGCGCAATCAAAACAGTCAATCCCTCATCATGGCTGAGGGACGCCAGAAAATTCAAAAAATCAGACTCAGCTTTCTCATCCAGTTCTGATGTCGGCTCATCCATCACAACGACCTCCGGACGTCCCACCAAGGCTCGCGCCAAAATCGTCTTTTGCTTCATTCCCCCTGAGAGTTCTCCATATGTCTTATGCTGGTGTTCCAGTAAAGAAAAACGAGACATAATCCCGTCTATCATACTGTTTTGCGCCGGGGAAGGTCGATGCCAAAGTCCGAGCTCCGGATAAAGGCCCATTTCAATGATTTGCCGGATAGTGACAGGGAAAATGGGATCAATTGTTTTAAGCTGGGTCACATACCCCGGGGATTTTGATTCGAAAGGTGTCTTAACAATTCCCCGGCTTGGCTTCAAGAGACCCAAAATCACCCGAAGAAGCGTTGTCTTGCCTGCCCCGTTGGGGCCGACAAACGGCAAAAAAGCCCCTCGGCGGATTTGTAAACTAACATCCGACAAGACAACCTGCTTATCATAGGAAAATTCAACATTGCTTAATTCTATTATTGGGTTTTCCAAAATTTTCCCCCTGTAGGGAACGGCCGTGGCCGTTCCCTACAGACATAGTATATTTTGTTATTGCGATGCAAGCCTTTCCACAAGAAGATCCATGAGTGAAAAGGTGTCCTTTGCCTTTGGATCTCCGCCAACCTGAGTGGTTGTCACAATCACCTTGGCCGAGGTGCCTGAAGAAGCCACACGCGCTGCCTTCGGACTGTAGTATGGCTCAACCAAAACAAAAACCACCTTTTCTTTTTGGACAATATTTTTAACCATAGCCAAATGTTTGGGTGTAGGCGGAACACCGGCAACTGGTTCAAGCGTGGCTGCAATTTCAATTCCAAACCGATCGGCAAAGTATTTCCAGGACTTGTGGTGAATCACTATTTTTTTTCCGTTCAAAG
>JANQER010000085.1 GCA_028278255.1 Elusimicrobiota bacterium
ACAGGATAAACAGGATATCCCAAACGCTGTGCCACCGTTAAATACAGATTGGTCAATGAATAGCAATTCCCTTTCTTTGTCTTCAGCAGATACCATAAACAACTCAGTTCCTCAACACCCAGATCAAATCCTTCTTCATCGTAACAATAGCCCTCCTCATGAAACAAAACAGTGTTTATTGCCTCTATCCGCTTTTTCGGATCCTCTGTCCCCTTGGCAAGCGCCTCAGCCTTTTGAGCCAAGTCATCCATCATTTGGCTATAAAAAGGAATTTGTGTTTTGGTTTTGGGATAGACATGGGCCATCAGATTAAGCTCAATAATCCCAACATCTATTCTTGATTCAGGATAAACCATGGGATTATCAATATCATTAATGATATTAGGCTGAAGAACCGCCATGCGTTCGGCAAACAGGAAAGGCACACAAATAAGGATGGAAGAAATGAAGAGAGATGCCTTCGGGATAAAGCTATGCAAGTGAATCATTTTTTTCGACCTTTTCAAATAATCCTTTAAAAGGAAAATCATATTCAACAAGACGCCAAATCTTTCCGCATTCTGCACAGAAAAGCCATCTCTCACGAAAAAGGGATGAGCCATCATATGGCTTCTCAACATTAACCTCAGTGATTTTTTTTTCTTTTAAATGGCTTTCAATCCAACTCACAAAAGATTTATACTCTCCAGGACTATCAAAACCATGAATTTCTTCCCACTGACCACAAATACAACTCATTTTACCTCCCATGAAGCATCAACATTTTTTATGTAAACTTGATCTTTTCCACCCACCAATGATTTTTGTGAAGCCGCCGGCCCAACATAAATCATTTCACCAGCTGGGACACGGATGACAACCACATTTGTTGCGCGATTCCCCCAATTTTGATCTAGAGCACTATCAATAATGGATTTAATAGAACTTACAGGCTTCTCTATTGTCCAATATGGTCCGATTTTTTTTGATGGGTCACTATAAACCCTATAAAGAGTGACAGGCCTATCCAGTCTAATGCCATCATAAGTAGCACTGCGAAAAGTAGAGGCAATATCTTTCGATAGCGGACCCAGATTAAGAGGATTATACTGAATGCATTTACCGGAAATTAGATTATTGTGAATTTTTGATTTATTTCTAAACTCACCCAAGCCCGTCCAAAATCTTTTAATCCTCTGCCCGAACCGACTTATTTGATTAAATGCCCGGCTTAGGGTGGCGGTTGTCAGATGTGTTCTGCTGAACTCACTCAATATGGTGACCGGTTTCAGAAGTATATTTATACCGTATTCA
>JANQER010000109.1 GCA_028278255.1 Elusimicrobiota bacterium
GGAAAAACCGCAGATCGGTCTGATCGCGCAGGAAATAGAAGCGCAATTCCCAGAGCTGGTCAAAACATATGAAGACGACAGCAAAGCCATTGACTACGCCAAATTCACGGCAGTTCTTTTAGAAGCTGTTAAAGCGCAGCAAAAAACAATTGAAAGTCTAAAGAAACGGATAGAAAATCTGGAAAACAAATAAAAGAGCAACTAACCCAAAAAACAATGAGCTGTTCTATCAAATTGGTTATGTCAAAAAACTTATGATAAAACATGAAACCACGGATAAACACGGATGAACACTGAAAAACAAAAAAATAGCCTGGATAGAAAATCATAATTAAGGTTTTTATCCCCGTGTTTATCCGTGTGCATCCGTGGTTATCTTTCCAGGAGCATTAAATGAAGCAAACAAATATCAAAAGAAATTTAGTTTTAATATTGACTATCCTATTTTATCTGCCTTCATTGGTTGTCTGTGGAGAAAAAGCCGGCCCAAATCCCGGGAGCATGGCGTCCACAGGGGCACAGTCAGTCAGCCTTTTTACAGGCGCATTCACATACGCGTACCCCATCCAAGTGCCACCCGGCAGAAACAACATGCAGCCGGATCTCAAGCTCATGTACAACTCCCAGGCCGGCAACGGCTGGCTGGGTGTGGGCTGGGACTTAAGCGTGGGTTTCATCCGGCAGTCTCTAAAAAACGGCATTCCTGATTTAAACAATTGTCCTGATCCATTTATCTATTCCATCAATGATCTAACAGGCGAGCTAAAACAAGTAGAGACTGGAAGCGACTCATTTGGAAGTTATACAGAATATGGCTCAATCATTGACAATGCCCGTCTCCGTTTCAGACATTATAATGCCAGCCAGCCTTCTGTCTGGAGAGTCTGGCAGCCGGACGGCATCAGGCATGATTTTGAAGAGCAACTGGATGGCTACTGGGGTGTGGTCAAAATCACAGACACTCATCAAAATTACATCGAATACACATATCACAATTCGACTGAATATGGTATCCCTGCTCTATCGGGAAAGCTTGGCGGAGATTTAACTCTGCCTTTTTCACAGATTGCATACACCTGTCATGAAAGCGGTACGCCATCAGCATATAAACTAATTGAATTCGACTATGAGGACCGGCTTGACGTCATGACCTCATATAGAAGCGGTTCCAAACAGGAGCTAAGAAAACGACTAAAAACAATCACTATAAAAAATCAAGGGGATCCTGTCTCAACTTACCAATTGACTTATGAGCAAACAGGGGCTGACTTGTCTCGGCTTGTGTCCATTAACCGAAGAGGCGCAGAACCGGCTGATTCCCCTTGCGCCACGCATTTCCAATACAGCGAAAAAAGCGCCTCATTGATTGAAGACGGCCTACCAGTGCCGACGATTGTCTTTTCAGAATATTTAACGCGTTCCCATGCTGACAATAACACATTTACTGACGGTGTTGTCGTTATTGACATAAATGGCGACGGCTATCAAGACATTCTACAAAACAAAGAAAGTCCGAATAAAACAGGAGCATGGCTATATAATGGAACACACTGGGTGCAGAACAATGTATGGATTCCTCCACATCCTCTATTTATGGGGAGTATCCCCAATTTTGTACGTTTTGTGGATTTAAATTCTGACAATTTACCTGATTTTATCAAAAGTCATAAATATGTGGAATTAATTAAAGGCCAGGAAGTGATATCTTATGTTCAGGAAGTATGGCTGAATAATGGTAACGGTTGGACTCAGGAGCCATCAGATTCTTCGTGGATTCTCCCTGATGATGCGTCTTTGGGATTTATTTGGGGACAACTATACACAAGAAGGTTTGATTATGGAACGCGTTTCGCAGATATTAATGGAGATGGATATCCCGATATATTAAAGAATTTTAATTATTATCATAACACACAAAATTTTTCAGTAAAAAAAGTCTGGTTGAATACCAGTAATGGTTGGCAAGAAACCAATGAGTGGAATATACCAGTTGTGTTTCAATACTATAACATTCTCTATTCCTATCGTTATGATTATGGTATACGATTTGCAGATCTAAACCAAGATGGGCTTGCTGATATATTGCAAGGTCTTGATGATGACCGTGGAGTCAGCACCACTCACACATACAAAGCATGGATCAACACAGGGGCCGGATGGAAAGAATCAACTAATTGGCAGCCGCAGACCAGTTTTTCCGCCATTGGAGATGACGGAGACCAAAATTTTGGACATTATAGCGGCGATTTAGGGACTCGTTTATGTGATATTAATGCGGACGGACTCACGGATATTGTTCGATCGCAAGTGGGCGATCATTCCACACATAAAGGCGTTTGGCTTAACACAGGCAGCGGATGGAAGAGAGATGACACCTGGCAGCCTCCGGTTGATTTTATTTACCGGGGAGAGGCGGATGACTTTTTTGATATTGGCGGTATTATTATTGATGTTAACGGAGACGGCCATACGGACGCCTTGCATTCATACAAAAACGGAGACACTGTCTCCCAAAAAACCTGGAAAGGCAGCACCGTCACTCCCAACCTTTTGACTGAACTTAAAACCGAATTATCAGGTGTATTATCAATGACCTATGGAACACATATCTCCGGGTCTGAATCGCTCCCTTTCCCTGTTGATGTGGTTAAAACTGTCGGAAAAAACAATGGCATGGGAGGAACAAAAGAATGGCGTACGTATATGTACCAAAACGGTCTTTATGATGATGAACCGTTTCACAAGCGGGAATTCCTTGGCTTTGCCCAGGTGACTGAAAAAGACGCGCAAAACAACTACACTGTCACCAAATTCCACCAAAACCAAAACGCAGAAAACGACGTCAACATATACAAAGGCAAAATATACGAACAAGCCTCATACGATTCAGCCAGCAATCGGCTCGCCAAAACCATCACCACATACGGAGGCCGTCAGCCGTATCCGGGAGTCTACTTTGTCTATCCCGGACAGATTGACAATTACCTATACATAGGCGACCAAAAACAAACCCAAACATTGTATGAATATGATGACTACGGCAACATCACCCGAGTGGACAACATGGGCGACATCACAGAATCGTCAGATAACAAAACCCAGATAACACAATACATATACAACACAAACAAATACATCGTCAGCCTGCCCAAACACACAGAAACCCAAAGACACAATGGAAACACAGCCGGTCAAACCTGGTACTACTATGACGGCAACACCTCCTGGCATGACACGCCCCTCAAAGGAAGCCTTACAAGAACAGACCAATGGCTTGAAGGCGCAGAGCACAACATAGTCAGTACCAAAGCCTATGACGAATACGGCAACCTCACAGACCAATGGGACCCCCGAACCAATGACCCCAATGACCTCAATGGCAGCCACATACACACCGAATACGACCCTGTATACTGCCAATACCCCATCAGCATCACGCAAGGATACGGCACACTCAACTTCACAGAAACATATGACTACTACTACGAAACCGGCCAAATCAAAACCCACACCAACATCAATGGATTCGTCACCCAATACCGGTATGACAACTTCTGGCGGCTGGACAAAACCTGGGGCCAAAACGACACAGAACAAGCGCCCACAATAGACTACGAATACACCATCAACACAAATCCCCCGCACCTCATGGCAAAACACACAAAGAAAAAACACAACATCCCGTATAATTCAGACAATATACTCCCGGAATACACATTCCTTGACGGACTGGGCAGAACCTGCCAAACAAAAACACAAATGCCCGGCAACAAGCAAATAGTCAGCGGCATTGTCCAATACAACAACCGCGGCCTCATAAAAAAAGCCTATGCCGCATACACAGTTCCTGGCACACAAGGGGCGTACACCCCGCCCACTTACACCCAGCTCTACACGCAAACAGACTATGATGCGCTTGGCCGCATCACCAAAACAACCAACCCGGACGGGACATACCGCACCATCAACTATAATGGTTGGACAGAAACCGTCACAGACGAAAACAACCACGCCAAAGACTACATCAAAGACGCGTACGGCCGCATTACACAAATCAAAGAACACAACAACGGCCAAATCTACACCACCAATTATCAATATGATGTCCTTAACAATCTCATACAAATAACCAATAACCAATTACAAATGACAAGTATTGGTTATGACACATTGTCACGAAAAACAACCATGACAGACCCCCAAATGGGCACTTGGGGATACACCTATGATGCCAACGGCAACTTAAAAACCCAAACAGACGCCAAAGGCCGGATCACAGAAATGCAGTATGACGCGCTCAACCGGCTCATACACAAGACATACCCTGATGCAGACGATTCCAGCATCGTCTACACCAGCACCTACACCTATGACAACAGAGACCATGCCAAAGGGCTCCTCATCACTGTCCAAACCCCGGACAACAGAATAGATTATGCCTATGACAACGAAAGCCGCGTTAAACAAAAAGACAGCACCATAAACAACCAAACATATGTCACAAAAATCGAATACGACGCCCTGGGCCGGGAAATCATGCTCACATATCCGGACAACAGCGTGGTAGAAAATGCCTACCAGAACGGATATCTCTCTGTGGTCACAGACGGTATCAGCCTCAACTATGCCTCTATCACTTATGAAGACCAAACAGCTGTCAGCCAAATCAAAAACATCCAATACGGGAACAACGTCACAACCAATTACACCTACTATCAAGACACCCTGCGCTTAAACAGCCTGGTCACCACAGACCCGCAGCAAACCCAAATCCAGCACCACAGCTATGCCTATGACAATGCCGGCAACATCACCGCCATCAATAGCGGACACACCCAAACATTCACCTATGATGATCTGGACAGGATCATCCAAGCAGTTTCCCCCGACACATACAACACAAAAACCTATGAATATGACAGTACAGGAAATATCCTGAACACACCTGAAAACACCAGCCAAACACACGGGTTTGAAAGCACAGACAACCTCACAGCTCTCCAAGGGGGAATACTCTCTGGATACGGCCGATGCGGATTAGGCCTGCAATTGGACGGGGATGACCTCATAGAAATAAACAACACCCAAGAAACAGGACTCACAACACAAGGGCTCACCATAGAACTCTGGGCCAGACCGCAGGTGCTTGGCGGGGGATATCTCATAGAAAAAACCAACAGCTATGCATTCCCCAAAATCAATACAGACGGCTCAATAGATGCCGCAATACACCTGAAAGGCGGAACCAGCCCCGGCATCAACATCCCCAATGCCGCGCAACAAAACGCCTGGAAACACTATGTCATGACGCATGACGGCAATACGCTTAAAATATACGTTAATGGCGAATATAAAGGCCAAGTCTCTGCTGTGGGACAAATAGCTGACAGCGCAGGCAGCATAAAACTGGGCGCAGGCAATTACACAGGGTCAATAGATGAATTACAAATATACGACCGTGTGCTTAGCCCAACAGAAGTCCAATCTCGCTATGACATGGCGCCCAATTACCCGCCAAACCAAGCGCTCACGCCAAAGCCCTATCCGGATCCCTATGACCTCACAGGCGCTGTCAACGCTATAATCACATTTACGATCCAAGCCTGGGATTTAGACGGTGATGACCTCCAATATGAAATACAATGGGAAGACGGTGACACACAGCACACAGAATATATAGCATCCGGCACAATTTATCACGCTACACATACATATACCACAGAAGGCATCAAAGAAATCAAAGTGCGTGCCATACAAAAAGTAGGCGGCCAGGAAACAGCCGGGGCATGGAGCCCCATCTACAACTACAAAATCTGCGAACCAGTGGATGCGCATCTCACAGACATTATGATTGGCAACAGCGGGGGTGAAATGACCAGCAGTGAATACACAGCGCGCATCACAGTTGGAGAAGTATTGGCCGGCACATCCGGCAGCAGTGAATACAAAATCAAATGGGGATACAGCAAGCCGGCCGTCAATGAAAGCGCTGCCTGGAGTGAATACCTTGGCCCCGAAGGCCAAGGCAACACAGAACCCATGCCTCCAGGCAAAACACCCATACAAAACTTCATCAATCTGGCAGGCGACGCCCAAAATGACATAGACGCCATAGCGGCTGGATTGCAGCAATACGGGCACATAAATCCATACCAATCCGACGGCTCTGTCAACCCGGATTACAAAGATGAAAATGGCAATCTGCTTTTGATCGGCGACAAATGGATCAAGTATGACGCGGAAAACAGACCCATCAAAATCATCACTGCTGATGGATCAGTGACAGACATGGCTTATGATTATGAAGGACACCGGGTCAGGAAAACAGTCACGCCAGTAGGCGAAACAGCCATCACGACGACATACATTGGCGACTTATATGAAGTGACGCCAACAGAAACAATTAAACATATTCATGCTGGAAGCCAAAGAATCGCCAGTATTGGGTCAGTGACAGGCACGAAATACATTCATACGGATCATCTTGGATCAACCAGTGTCATTACAGATGAGAATGGAGACAAGGTTCAGGAAACAAAGTATACGCCATACGGCAGTGTGTGGGAAACAACAGCCAACCTCACAGATCACAAATATACAGGGCAGAAAGCTGATGATTCCACAGGGTTGTATTACTACGGCGCGAGATACTATGACCCCGCATATGCCAGATTCATCAGCCCTGATCCCATCATCCCCGACCAATTTGATCCGCAGCAATTAAACCGATACGCTTACTGCAGAAATAATCCCATAAACTTAATTGACCCAACCGGCCATGAAGCTGAAGAATCAAGCATTGGAGGTGGATGGGCTTATCGTGAATCCGGGTCGAGTTATTACACTGTTGTTAATTCATATCCTACCTTTAGTGTTACTACAGGCATCCAGTCTATATCCGCCGGTGATTTTGGTGGGGTAGGCCGGGTCGGAGGTGGTTTTCTTGATTCAGGTGCATTAGGTTCAACACTTTTAGGCGTTGCATCAGTGGGTTTTGGTTTTACAGCAGGAGGGACGAGCCAAGGCCTACCTTTAAGAGCTTCTAATGAACTGTTGAGAAGAAGTCCAACTGCAAGTAGAATAACGAAACAACTATTGAATGTATCTAAGTATTCGAAATATCCTATTACTAAAGCCGCATCAGGTTCGATAGGGAGGTCATCAATTTATATCACTGGGGCAATAGGGACATTAGATCTTTTTGGAGCCTGGGGCAGGCAGGATTTAATGACACATGAAAAGTGGACGGAAACATCACGGATTACTGCAAGAACTTCTGGTGCCTTGGCAGGAGCAGGTTTAGGAGCGAAAGGTGGGGCATTTCTAGGGTCTTTTGGTGGCCCTGTTGGAACAGTCGTAGGGGGAGGACTAGGGGCACTGTTTGGAGGGTTTGCTGGTTCAGGGATTTCAGACGGGTTTATTAATATTTTCAACGAAACACGGTAAAATAACAATGACAAAAAAATATTTCTTAGGGATTCGGTTATTATTGTTTTCATCGATACTCTTTGTGTTCTATAGCTATAGGATTTTTGTTGGCTACAGTATTTTTAATATAATTGGTTTTTCTTTTGGCCTCTTGTTGTTTATTTTTGCTGTGTGCACTTATTTTTTTATTCCTTTTGTCGAATATGATAAAAGTGGTTATGTTTTGTTTCCGCATTTCGGTATATTAAAAAAACCAAGAAAATATTCTTGGAGTGATGTTGAAGGAGTATATTCAATGTGGATGGATCATTGGACAAATGTGGGAACAAAAGATGGCTATGTTTGGATTATTTCATCTTTTGCAAAAGACAACTATTACGACACATTGAAAGACTTATTAAAATACATCCCCGAAGAAAAATTTGATAAGCTGACATTGAAGCGAGCCAAAAGCAATAGAAGGTTTTATTTGATTTAGGGCTGTACAAACCCCGACAAACGCCCGACGTTTTGATTTGTCGGCCTTTTCAGCTATAACCCCATGAAAGATGCCTGAAATCCAAATGTCGCCAATGTCGTGGCTTTTTCGTGTTTTTTAACGAGGAAATTGTCGTAGGTTTTTGTCGCAAGCCGGATACCCCTCAGAAAACTGTCGGTAGAACAAGCCTGTGTTAGACGGAAATAAAGCAAAAAGACATGAAAAAATTAAAATCAAAATGTTATTGGACAATAAGATAAGTGAATGAAAACCGCCAAAGCAATAATAACCTTCATGTTGCTGGCATCCCTGCAA
>JANQER010000190.1 GCA_028278255.1 Elusimicrobiota bacterium
ACACCCCGCGCAATGCTCCTTGCTCTGACCACTCGAAACTCACATCCTCAGCCCCGGCAAACCCTACCACCAAAATTTTCTTGCCTCTGAGAGAGGACTCATGCTCAACAGAGGATTCTTTTGTTTTTCCCAAAGCGCTTATAACAGCTTCACAAATTTGTTTGTTCAAATCATTCCGCATGTCTTGCGGAAGCTGATCAAATGCATTGATCAAACCATTGATATTTTCTTTGGTCATTGGCTCTGACACATCAATTTCCTGCTGCCAAATTTCTAAAATTTCTTTTTCCAAATTCTTTAATTTTGACTTTTCAACTTTGGACACAGACATAGTCTCACCTATCCTTGTCATTTTTTGATAAAAATAAATCCCTGCACGTATCACTGCATAAGCGCCAGCCATTGACAATAGATGACGTGGTGAAACCCTTAGGCAAAAGTATTTTTTAATATATATATTAAATAGATTATCTTAAGACCACCTTAATATATTGTAAATTTGTTGTAACATTTTTATTGAATTTTGAATATATTGTTGCACATTCAAGCTCACTGTATTAAACTAGCAGGTATGAAAAAGCAGAAATCACAAAAATCGATTGATTCTGACTCAAAAGAATTTATCATGGCTGTGGCGCATGATCTCAGCAACCCGCTGGGCGCTTTGCGGGAATTTGTCCGCCTGCTTCTCAACGAACATCACCTGGGCCCGCTCAATCTCAAACAAGAGGAAGTTCTTCATATCACAGAACGCACATGCATGCGCATGCATGACCTGATGGATGACATTATTGATATTCTGAAACTGAATTCAAATCCCAACAACCTCAAACGCACAAGCATCCATGTCAAAAAAGCCGCGCAAAAAGCCATTCAATTTTTAAAAACCGATCTGTCCAAAAAAAACATCAAAGCGCGGATCACTGCCTCTCAGCCGCTGCCGCCTATACAAGCTGATGGCACTCGCCTCACGCGCATCTTTACCAATATCATCAGTAATTCCATTAAATTTTCCCGTCCGCAAGACACCATCACAATCAATATTAAAAACGAACCCAAACGCATCTTCTGCACAATCACAGACAATGGCCTGCCCGTGACAGAGGAACAAAAAAAACAAATCTTCAATCCCACACAAACCAACGGCGGGTCCAGGCGAGGTGGATTCAAAATGCTCGCGGCCAAATGCGTTATTGAATCCCATGGGGGCCGAATGTCTATTGGTTCAAAAGACCATCATGGCTGCCAAATCACCTTCTGGCTTCCTAAAAAAATATAATTCAACCACGGGGAATACAGGGATTCACGGGAAAAATCCTTCTGTGAAAGAGCTATGACCAAAAGAGACACACATTTACTTGCTATTTTTATTGCTGGTCCGGTGTTATTGTTTTTTTATCCGTTCTTAAAGGGCCAGGCATTTTATATTGGTGATATCCTCTATTCTTTCCAGCCTTGGCTGACGTACGCGGCACAAATCATTCAATCAGGCCAATTTCCTTTTTGGGATCCTTACACAGCCGCCGGCCAGCCTCTTTATGCCAATCCCCAAACCATGCTGTACTATCCCATTGCACAATTCTTATGGATGTTTCCATTCACCACTGGTTTTAAAATATATCTGGCGCTTTCGCAAACAATGCTTTTCACCAGCACGTATCTGCTGATCAAACGCTGGATGCCGCTCACGCCCAGAGGCGCTGTTGTGCTTGCCTCGATTGCCTTCACCTGGGGCGGGTTCACTGTTATTCACTGGGAATTCCCAAGCGCTGCAGGCACGCTCTGGCTCATACCGCTTCTGCTCCTCTTTACCCTGACGCGCCAATGGCTGCTCATTGCGCTTGTCACAGCGCTCCTCTGTTTTTCAGGGTATCCGCAGTTCAGTGTGTACGCTGTGATGTTGGCGGGACTGGCGGTCATTGTTCACACACTCAAATCCGTCAAAGCTCATTTTAGATCTGCTCAGACCGACGGGCAGGGTCAAACCCTTCTCCTGCAACAATTTCGTTTACCTCTGTATTGGCTGCTGGCAGTGAGCGCCGGGCTGCTGATTGGCCTTATTCAAATACTTCCCACTTGGGAATTCACTTCTCAATCCACCCGCACCCAAATCAGCTCCGCAGAAACACTGGCTTACATGCTCAATCCGTATTTTCTCATTAAGTTTCTTATTCCTGACATCTTCAATAAAATCGCTCTGGCATATTCTACGCCGGCCTTTGGGGCAGACTTATGGCCGGTTCAAAGGAATTGGCTCAACACTTACTTCATTGGGACCACGCCTTTTATTCTGGCGCTCATCGGCGTCACTGAAGTCAAAAAAACACAAGTCAAATTCCTTGTTTTTGTGGCGTTTTTTGCCTGCGCCATGGCCATGGGCCTTGAACCGCTTTTGACTGTTGTCCGCAAGATCATCCCCGGATTTCAACACATGACGCACTTTTCCAATTTTATGCTGCTGACCGTGATGGCCTTTATCCTGCTTTCAGCCCAAGGATGGCAGCGCACAGACAGACAACCCTTTGCCTTTTGCGCTGTGACGCTTATCATGCTCATCCCTTGTGTTCTTTTGTCAGCTGTGCCGGATCTGCGCACAATGCTCTTGAACAAACTTCTGGATATACAAACACTCACCCATGCTCAGCACCGCTGGGTCATTGCAGCGGCCTGCCAAAGCGCTGCAGCGCTCATTGCCGTGCTGGGGGCAGTGCTTCTCACCAAAAGAACCCGCTTGCTGGTTCTCATCATCCTCACCATTGTTCAGCTCTGGTTTTTCGGATCAAACATGCATCCGCTTACAAACACTGATTTTTTTCACCGGCCCGTCTTCCTCTCAAAACATCTTCAAAACACACCGCACAGGTACGCCATTGATCCGGAAAACATCAAAAAAAACAACCCCATGTCCGGAGACACGCTCAGCCAAGGCATGCAAAGTATCCGACAAGCCCTATATCCCAATATCCACCTGCCTTTTCGCATTCATGCGGCATGGGGTTATGAAGTCTTTCCCTTGAAAAAATTCACCTCCTTTAAAAGAAATATTCCTGACAAATTTTTCACATCGCCTTCGCTTCAATTTCTGGGCGGACATCACATTCTGACAATGCGGCCCCTCACACCGCCTGCGAAATTGATGGCCAAAAGTCCGTTTGCCCTTTTGTACACAAACCCGGAAGCGCTCCCGCGTGTCACTTGGGTGCCAGAAGCTGTTATTAAAATTGATCCAAAAAAACGTCTCCAATACATCAACACTGACTGGGACCCGGCATCACAAGTCATTTTGGAAGAAAAAACGCACATGAACAGCGGCCGCACTGTGCCCGGTTCACAGCAAGCAGAAAAAAACATAAAATGGAAAGAAGAGCCGGGGGAATTAATCGCAACAGGCCATACCGGCAAGGGCTGGCTTGTTTACAGTCAAACGCACTATCCGGGCTGGCAGGCCTATATCAACGGGAAAGAAACAAAAATTTATTTGGCCAACCATGCTTTTCAAGCCATTCCCACACCGGATGGCGCATGGAAAGCTTATTTTGTATACCGGTAGTGTGCACCATACCACAAAACCAAAAATGGACAATAATCAATCAACCACTCCGGTTCCTTGCGATCCGCTGAAACGAGCCACTGATATCATTCTCTCACTGGGAGGATTTGTGCTCTTCTCCCCGCTTTTTCTTGTCATTGCCATACTGATCAAGCTTGAAGGGCTTATTGACGGAAAAGCCAGAGGGCCGGTTTTTCGCCATGAAATCCGCATCACACAAGGAGAGCCGTTTAAGTTCTATAAATTCAGGTTTATTAAGCAGCAAATACTGGATGAAGAGAAAATCATTCGCAGGCGGGATCGCGCCAAAACACTTGAAAAAGATCACTTTTGCACAATGACAGGCAAATTTTGTAAAAAAATATATCTGGATGAACTTCCGCAGCTGTACAATATTTTGATCGGGGACATGTCTTTTGTCGGGCCCAGGCCTTTTCCGCAGGATGACTATGAAGAAGATCTCAAAAACGGCGATTATCGAAAGAAACGCATCAAAGCCGGTCTTTCAGGGATTGTCCAAATCAACAAAGGCCAAAACCCCGGGCTCACAGACAGACAAATGGACAATATCTATATTGAAACAGTCCGCACCATGACCCCGTTAAAAAGATGGATGTATGACATGGGCATACTCCTCAGAACAACAAAAATTATTTGGCAGGCAAAAGGAATATGACTTAAAGCCAAGAGCAAAGGGCAGAGGGTAAAGAGAAATTCGTAGAAATACCGCAGAAATTCGTGGAAATTCTTTGTGGCTTGTCATTGCTAAATTTGCAATGACTCTTTTGCTTCAGGATGCGTGTCTTTCCATTCGTCCGTCAAGGTTTGATTCCAGAAAGGGATGTGCAAGTCAAAATAAGCAGCGCGCGCAATCATATGCACGCCCACGGGATTCGTTAGAAAATGGAAAACCACGGCAAAAAATACTTTTAAGGTCACGTCTGTGCAGGCCAGAAAACACCCCGAAGCCAGCAACAAACTGACCAATCCCAAAGTGGATCCTTTTGACACCGTGTGCATGCGCGTATAAACATCAGGCATGCGCACCAAGCCAATAGAGCTCACCAACATAAAAAACGTGCCCACCGACAAGAGAAAAACAACCAAAGCATTCATCATCACTTGATCATCCTCCCGCGGCCGATAAACTTGGCAAAACACACAGTGCCCACAAAGCCCAGCAAAGAAAACACCAGCACAAGATCAAAAAACAAAGCTGTATTCTTATAAATGGAAAAAACCACCACCACAGCCACCAAATTTAAATAAATCATATCCGCGGCCAGCGCCCGGTCCGCCAAAGAAGGGCCCTTCACCACCCGCACGAGATTCAGCGCCAAACAAAAAAACAAAACCAACAAACACACAAAGGAAACAGTTTCAATCATAAAAACCCCTCCTGGATATTTTTGATTTTAGATTGCCGATTTGCGATTTGAATTTTGTTGTAAGGGGCGGTCGCGCCCGGCCTTTGTGTCATATTTTTTTAATCAAAAATCGCAAATCTAAAATCTAACGATGTCTCCTCACCGCTTCCAACACTTTTCCTTCCGGGAAAATGAGCAGGTTCCTCTTCACCCGCTCAAGAGTGTCTGCAGACATCACATGCACCCACACATGGCCGTTCTTCAAATCTGCGTCCATGACCAGGGTGCCGGGCGTTAAAGTGATTGAATTGGTGATTAAAATCAATTCAGCCTTGTTTTTCATCTTCGACACATAATGCACAGCCGCTGACTTAAAATAAAATTTTGGCGACAAAACCATCTTGGCCACCACAATATTGGCCGCAACCAATTCGTATAAGAAAAAACAAAAATATTTCACCAGCCTGAAAAAAAGCGCTACAAATTTCATGGTGTGATTCCCTTTGGATTTGGTTTTTCTTTTAGCGGGCGGGGCTTGCCGCCCCCACCCGTACGGCTGTTTTCCAAAACAGCTGAGACATAGGCTTTTTGATCCAAAATCTGTTCACCGGCTCTTATGCAGATTTTCATCACAGGCCCTGCCAAAACACTCAGCAGCACAACCAATACCACGGAGAACCCGCATGCCCAAAAAATCCCCTTCATCAGTCCTGTCCCCTCTGCACGCTCTTCATTTTTTTCTTCTTTCCTGGCTCCCCAAAAACCCATTCGCCAAATTTTCATCATGGAATACAGCGTTAATAAACTTGTCAAAAGCGCAGCCCCGATAAGCGCCGGATGTCCGCCCTGAAAAGCGCTCACCACCAAAACAAATTTACTGAAAAAACCTGACAAAGGCGGCACCCCTGCCAAAGCCAATGCTGACACCAAAAACAACAAAGCCAGACCTGAAAACTTGGCCAAACCGCCTATTTTCCGCAAATCCTCAGAACCGGCAATACGCCCGATTCCGCCGCCGATTAAAAACAAGCTTGACTTCACCAAACTGTGATGGATCATATGAAAAATCCCGCCTGCCAAAGCCAAAGGGCTCCACAAAGACAATCCCATCAAAATATATCCGATCTGACTGATGCTGTGAAACGCCAAAATCCGCCGCACATCATACTGCACCACAGCGCCCCACACGCCCACCACCATGGTGAGACCCGCCAAAGGCAGCAACACTGTGCCATGCGTAAACACTGTATCAAAACAAAACACCGTTCCAAATAGCCGATAAAAAGAATAAACCCCCACTTTGGTCATAAGCCCGGCAAAAACAGCGCCCACTGCGGCACGCGGCGCAGAATAAGCATCCGGCAGCCACATGTGCAATGGCACCATAGCGCTCTTAATCCCAAACACACAGAAAAAAAGCATGCCCACTGCTGTGACCAGTCCCTTATTGTCAATCCCGCTGATGCGCTGCGCAATATCCGCCATATTCAGGGTCCCCAGCTGACAATACAAAATTCCTGCCCCGGCCAAAAACAAAGTGGACCCAATTAAATTCAGCGTCAAATAACGCAGCCCGGCATTCACTTGCGCCTGCTTGTTCCCCAGCACCAGAAGCACATAAGACGTCATCAACAGCACTTCAAAAAATACGAATAAGTTGAACAAATCCCCTGTTAAAAACGCGCCATTAATACCGAACAGTAAAAAATAAAACAAAGAAAAAAACGCGCCGCGCCGATATTCATTCCCCATATCAAACACGGCAAACAGCATGCCCGAGAGCCCCACCAAAGCACAGATACAAACCATCACAGCGCTCAGCATATCACAAGCAAAAACAATCCCAAACGGGGCCGGCCAATTCCCCAAATGAAACACCAAAACCCCCTCATGCCACACAGCACGCAGCAGCAACCCGGACACAACCAGCTGTCCCAATCCTGCCAGAACACTCAAGGTGTTCTGCCAAGCACGGTTTTCCCTCTGCCACAAAAGCAAAAGCCCAACAGCAAATGGAATCAACACCGGAAAAATAACTATAAAATTAACCATTTCTTGTTTCCTCTGAGCAGGCGAACAGTCGTCCCCTCACGCTCCTAGTGCAGTGAGTCTAACAGATCTTTACATTTGGCGTGTTGATAGGGTTTTGTAATTGCACGATTCATCGGGCTTATTTCTAAAAGCGCCCAATAAATTGGGCAACTACGACAATAAATTAAAATTTCTAATTTCCAATTTCAACACACTGGTGTCCGGTAAAAATCACATTTCGCCAACAACCAAGGACTCAGGAGGCAGTGGAATCCTGGAGATCGCCTAGCGGAGGGGGGCCCCGTCGGCAAAACCGACGGGGGGAACCGCCGGGACTGGTTCCCCAGTGATCGGAAGGGTTCCGCTGCCTCCTGAGTCCGACCAACAGCGCCATCTCACTTCATTTCGTGTCCCATATAACCCTGGACCATGGATTTCAGTCGATTTTTACCGGACACCAGTGATTTCAATAATATTATTCCTCTTTTCTTAACCTCAAAACCAATGCCCACAAAAAAGCCGCCACGCCAAAACCAATCACCAAAGCCGTTAGAATCAAAGCCTGCGGCAATGGATCCGCATAAGAAGATGACGCTGCCTGCAGCAAAGGCGGATCCACCCGGGACTTCAACCCCGCAGAGGTCATTAACACAAAATTGGCCCCGTGTGAAATCACCAGCAGCCCAAGCGCCCGATTCAGGAGCCCGCGCTGAACAAGCAAAAAGAATCCACACGCAAACACAATGCTCACACAAACAGCAATGAAAAGATTCAAATTATTTCTCCTCGTCTAAACGGGCCGGGCTTGCCCGGCCCCTACTTCACACCTTAAACACGTCTTTTTGTTTCTTCAATCAGCACAATCATTTCCAAGGTCACACCCACCACCACAAAGTAAACGCCAAAATCAAAAATGGATGCTGTTGAAAAATGAACGGCCTCAAACACAAAACTTGTTAAAAACGGATACCCAAAAAACAAAGGCACAAGGCCCGTCACAAAAGCCAAAACCAAACCCCACACAAAAAGTATCCGCCCTTTGACAGGAAACATCCGTAAAAACCGGTCCCGCCCCTCAGACAAAAGCTCCAAAATCAGTCCCCCGGCAATAATCAATCCGCCGATAAACCCCCCGCCAGGCTGGTTGTGTCCGCGAAAAACCATGTATAAAGAAAACAAAAACACCAAAGGGAAACTCACTGCGCTCACGGTTCTCAAAATATCCGACAATGGCAGTCCTTCTGACAAAGAATTTCTATGCATTTCCATTGAATCTCCATGAACTTCTTTTGCCACCCACACGCGCCTGAGCCCAAACACGCCCAGAGCCGCCAAACACAGCACAGAAATCTCCCCCAATGTGTCAAACCCCCGGAAATCCACCACAATCACATTCACCACATTCCACCCGCCGGCCAATGGCCTTGCATTCTCAATAAAATAGGGAAAAATCGATTTTCCCAAAGGGAACTCAAGCCCCACAAAAACCAAGCCGCCAATCCCCAGCCCGCACAGCCCGCACAAAACACCCAGCCCAATTCCACGCTGCCAAGACAACTGTTTAACAGCTTCTTCTTTCAACTGTTTTAAAACCACCAAAATCAAAACAAACATCACAATCTCCACCAAGAAACCAGTCAAAGCCAAATCCGGCGCTGCGCGAAAAGCAAAATAAACACAAATCGAAAGACCTGCTGCGCCCAAAGACACAATCCGCGCCAAACGGTCGCGCAAAACAACAACCAGCACACAGCTCACACATAAACTCACCCCTGCCAAAGATTCCAGCAAAAGCCAGTCAGCCCCCGGGCTTTGACATTTTCCCCACTCCGGCCTTAACAAAAGTCCCAGCAGAATCACCCCTCCCACAAACCCCACTGTGATTCCCGCATACCGCGTCAATGACCCGGTTTGCACCACATCTGTTGCCCCTTTGGCCACAGACAACATTTTTTCCCAAAACCCGTCATACACTGTGTTTAAATTCCAGCCCAGCCGTTTTTTCAAATAAAACGCATAAATTTTTTCTGCGCCTAAAAACAATAAAATTCCTATAAACACAATACACCCGCTTATGAGCAAAGGCACTGTGATGCCATGCCAAAGCGCAAAATGCGGCGCCTCTTTTTCTGCCAATCCGACTGCGCCGGACGGGAAAATCAAATCACCCAATAGCTGAGGGAAAAACCCAAACGCCACGCCCAGCACAGCCAAAATCGCAGGCGGCAGCAAAAACCCCCAACTGACCTCATGCGCAGGTGTTGGCTGCGGTTTTTCCATACACGCAGCGCCTTCTAAGCCATGTATTTCATCTATATAACCATTGGATTCATCCAGCATCTTCCCCCTTTCTTTGCCCAAAAACACTTTCACAAAGATCCGGAACGCCACACCCACGCTCAAAGCCGCGCCCCCTGCAAAAACAATGGGCGCTGCCAGGCAAACAGGCCATGGCAAGTGCATAAAAGTCTCTAAAGCCGCCTCCTTGCTCACAAATCCCAAAAACGGCGGCAGCCCGGCCAAGGAACCGCACGCCAATAAGAAAAACACACATGTCTTTGGCATGTATTTCCTTAACCCGCCCAAGACGCTCACGTCTCTGGTGCCGGCGGCATGGTCAATAATACCGGTCAGCATAAAAAGACTGCCCTTGTAAAACGCATGCACAAAAATATGAAACACCAGCCCGGCCCGGATCAATGGATCAGAAAACCCGCATCCCTGCAGCGCCGTAAACAATCCCAATTGCGCAATGGTGGTATAGGCCAAGATCGCCTTTAAATCACGATGCACCATGGCCAGCCAGGACCCGGTCACAAAAGTGGTCAAACCCACACCGCACAACAATGGGAACCAAAGCGGATGATCAGCGAAAATCGGGAACACGCGAAAGATGAGAATAATTCCTGCTTTTACCATGGTGGCAGAATGAAGAAAAGCGCTCACAGGCGTGGGCGCTTCCATGGCATCAGGCAGCCAAATATGAAAAGGAAATTGTGCGGATTTTGTCAAAGCGCCCATTAAAATCAAGCCAAGCGCCCAAGCGCTCCATGTGGAATAAATAAAATGAGGCGCCTGCGCATATAAAACCCGCCATTCCCAAAGTCCGGTCTTGACTCCCAGCAAAACAAACCCGGCCAGCATAAAAAGACCGCCAATCGTGGTAATCAACAAAGCCTTTAATGCGCCGGCACGGGATTTTTCTTTATGCCACCAAAACCCGATCAATAAAAATGAGCTTAAACTGGTTAATTCCCAAAATAAAAACAAGCACAACAAATGCTCACTGACGGCCACCCCAATCATAGAGCCCAGAAAAAACAATAAATAGGAAAAGAATCGGCCTTGGCCTTGTTCATGTTCCATATAAAAATGAGCGTACCACACAATCAGCACGCCCATTCCAGCCACCAATAACGCAAACAACCCGCCAAACCCATCCACAACAAAAGACAGTTTCAAAGGAATGCCGCTCACCCAGTCCCAGCAAAAATAAAGAGGCTTTCCCGCACATGCTATTTCACGCAGCAAATCCACAAAATACACGCATGGCACCACTGACCCCACCAATGGCACAACAACACCCCGCCGGCCCAAATATTGATAAGCCAACGGGGTCACTAATGCTGTCACAAACGGCGCTGCCAAAGCAGCCAGAAAAATGGATTCAAAACTCATAAAAACCACAAACCTTTGATGAGACTGTTGCGAAATGCTTTTTTCCTTCAAATCCCCTCTCCTATCTCCGACGGGAGAGCTTCACAAAGTGAAGGGTGAGGGCCTCAATAGGCTATTTCGCAACTGACCCTTGATAAATTTACAATAATGTTATAATTGCAAAAGAAACTTTTAGAATCATATTTATATACTTTATAGTCATTATGAAATTACAAAATAATATAAAATTATCACTAAAAAATATACTCTGTGTTTCTTTCTCAAATCAAAAATCCCCAGAGGTCACCCCCTGAGGATTTTTATAATAACAAGCTGTATTTGCCTGATTCATCAGGCGCTTTTCATATCAATCTTCTGATGTCAATGATGCCTGTAGGGAACGGTCGCGACCGTTCCCTACGACCATGCAATATTCTGAACCAGCCCCCAAATAAACGCGATATTTAGTATTGCAATACTAATAATTAGGTGCAATAATAGTAATATGATACTATTAAATAGGAGCCAACCGCAATGCATAATGACCTCGTACAATTAAGCCAGCATTTTTTACGCATGAGAAATCGGCACTATGTTAGATTTTTCCTCAAGACGAACCCGTTCAAAAACAGGTTTTCTGTTTTGTCCGGTCCAAGAGGCGTCGGAAAAACAACTCTATTGATCCAATATTTACTTCAGCAGTCAAAAAACAATGCTTTTTCAACTGATATTTTATATCTGCCTGCTGATCACTTCTTGATTGGCAAAAAAACACTTTACGAAATATCTGAAGATTTCTGTAAATTCAACGGAAAACTCATTTGTTTTGATGAAATTCACAAATACCCGAACTGGTCAAAAGAACTAAAAAGCATATACGACACTTTCCCCAGCTTAAAAATATTGGCATCAGGAAGTTCCGCTTTGGAAATCTCAAAGGGCACTCATGATTTAAGCAGAAGGGCCATTCAATTTTACCTGCCTGGCATGTCTTTTCGTGAATATCTCGAACTCACTCATGGACTCCGTTTGGACAAATTTTCTCTCGCAGATATTCTAACGCGCCACCTGACTTGCGCAGAATCCATTATCAATAGAATTGAGAGGCTTAAAACAAAAATCCTGGTAGAATTTCAAAATTATTTACAAACGGGGTACTACCCCTATTTTACAGAATACCCGGAAAAAGAACAGTTCTTTATGTCTCTTGAGCAAAATGCGCACACATCTATTGAAAGCGATCTGCTGGCTGTCTATCCTTCGCTCACAGGCACAGCTATTCAAAAAATAAAAAAGCTCCTTTCTGTCATAGCCTCTTCAGTCCCCTTTATACCGGACCTTAACAAGCTCAAGCAGCTCATTGACGTCGGAGATGAGCGCACGCTCAAAACATACCTTTATCATCTGGAAAAAGCAGGCCTCATAAAAGCCATCTCCCAAAAAGGATCTCCTTTGCATCAAATGGCCAAACCCGGCAAAATATTTTTGAGCAATACCAATATTGTGCACGCTCTCAAAAACCCGGAAAGAGAGGAAATCGGAATGATCAGAGAAACATTTTTCATGAGCATGCTGTCATTTCAGCATGCTCTGTCATTGCCGAAAAAAGGAGATTTTCTCGTCAACAACAAATATATTTTTGAGGTGGGCGGCAAAAATAAAACATTCAAACAAATTCAAGGAATCAACCAAGCTTATTTGGCCATGGATGGGATTGAAATCGGTTCTTCCCACAAAATTCCGCTTTGGCTTTTTGGCTTTGTTTATTAACCCAAAAAATTCAGTTGCACGACATTGACGATGATTTATGTTGTACAAAAAAGTGCAGCTGAATTTTTTCCCGAAGGGCTCGGAATGTGGCCGCGCTGAGGCCATGTTCCGAGGGGTGAACCCTGAGCGAAGCTCCCTGAGCT
>JANQER010000208.1 GCA_028278255.1 Elusimicrobiota bacterium
TGTGCACCTTAAAGAAAAAGAATTCGATTCTTTTGCTAGTTGGTTTGAGCATTATGAAGAAGAAAGATGGGATAAAGAGTTGCAAAATGATTCCAAAAGTGGAAGGTTGGACTTTCTTGTAAAAGAAGCTGAAACCCATTATAACTCAGGCAATTGTACAGAATTATGAATCATTTCACAATTCCGCGCTTTTGGGAATGCTACAATAAACTTACACCCCTTATAAAAGAACTGGCTGATAAGAATTTCGAATTATTAAAAAACAATCCTAAGCATCCTTCCTTACACTTGAAAAAGATTGATAGATTTTGGTCTGTACGTGCCGGGATCCATTATCGAGCATTAGGAGTTGATTCGCCTAAAGAAAACGGCATTATTTGGGTTTGGATTGGCACTCATTCAGAATACGAACGACTTATTAATAAAAACTAAGATAATTCGGTGCACGGGACGCGGAAAACGCGGTATAAAGGGTTGAACAAGCCTGCAGAAATCTGGATCTGCTGGTCAGATGCCCTAAACAAGGAGAACTCATGGAATTAACTGCAAGTGTCATACAAAACTACTCAGAAGCGCTGTATAAAGCAAGAAGTTGGATTCGAATAGTTGGGATTGTTTCGATCATTCAAGGCATTCTCACGGTTTTGTCCATTTGGGGGGTCGTGATTTGTTGGCTGCCTATATGGATGGGGGCTTTGTTGTTAAAAGCCTCTGATCAAATTCGCACTGCCTATGAAACCGATAATGAGGACGAATACCTCTCAGCCAATGAGAAAATAGCCAAGTATTTTAAGTTGTCAGCCATATTTGTGGTTGTTTTTATAGGGGTTGGTTTGTTGGGGGTTTTGGCAGCTGTTGTTGTGCCCTTTTTCGCAAAAATGGCACAATAGACTTCCTCTGTGATATTATTAGAGTATGTCGTAGGAGCCGACTTTTTTCTTCCGACAAGCAGGGGCCTTATCTAGTCCGTGCAATGATTCATTTTTTGTTGCGATAAAATTCATCCAACGAAGGCATACCACCGACGGTAAGCAGGAAATTGATTATGAGCGAACAGGAAAGGTTAATGCTTGTTGTTATTTTAAGCCTCTCTGCTGTCAATATTGTGGGGTTTTTGTTTTGGTTGAGGAAAGTTTTTCGGCAGCGGCGCGAAGAGGTGGAAAAGCGCTTTTTGCATCAGAAGATTATGAGACAACATCACTTTGCTCATTTTTATGGGCTGGAATCTGTTGGTTTTTTTCAGATGAGGGGTAATGGTGTTTTGGTTATGACCGCGGATGAGCTTTATTTTCTCTTGGCATTGCCCAGGCGTGAATTTAGGATTCCACTCGAGACCATTACGTCAGTGTCGAATCCGTGGAGCCATTTGGGTAAATCGAATTTTTGTAAATTGCTGCGTGTTGATTTTTCTAACGGGGGGAAGAAAGACGCTATTGCTTGGATGGTGGGGAGAGATGTTGATGCTTGGACGCGCGCTGTTGAAGAGGCCAGGAAAGCTGTGGGGCGCGTATGAGGAAATATATTTTGGTTTTTTTGTCAGTTATTTGTCCATCATTTGTTTTTTTTCGATTGGGTATGCTCAAGAAGATGTGAAGAAGGCAGCGGTTGAGGATAAAAATGTAATTAGGCGTTTGGCCATTCATAATAGGTTTACCATTCAGCTTTATGTCACTGATCCGAAAGGGAGAAGGTCTGGCGTTGTTCCTGGCGTTAAAAAGAGGTATTTAGAAGATATTCCGTTGTCTGTTGTTTTTCTTGAGCCTCTTGAGGAATTTGCAGATACGGAAATTATGGAGAGCCTAACGCCCCGTCAAATTGCAGAACAGTCTTCTCAAACTGTTAAACTTGAATCTTTGTTAGAAGGGGATTATAAGATGACGGTCTTTGGGATTTATTCAGGTTCTTTTGATGTTCTTTTTGGGATAGAATTTGACGGGCAGAAGAAGTCTAAACAAATTTTTTCAGGCAAAATTGATGAAGGGGAGGTCAAATCATTTAAACTGATTTTTCGGGAAAAAGATCCAGTCATTGCTTTTGTGGAAGAGTAGCTTTTAGTCCCTGCCTCGGATATATAGGAAATAGTCAAATTCCATGAGGCAAGACACAAAAAAATTTCGAATTTCAAGAGGCAAGCGCCAGTTTTAAATATGAAAATATAAAAACCTGCAAGCAGCTGTTTGCAGGTTTCAAATGCAAGAATGGGCACCGCTTGGTTCAAGCGTTGTGTGAAAAAGTAAGTCATGGCTATGGAAATCACATATTATGTGGCAGCAAGTTTGGATGGTTTTATTGCCAAAAGAGAATCTGTCTGTGAAAAACACTGAAGTATTTCAGAAAAATGGGTTCAAGCAGTTAAGAATTGTTTTGAGCGATTGAAAAATAAAGACATATAATAAATCATTTCACATGGACTCACAACTGCGTTTTGGGTCGTTGATTTTGAGTGTTAGATAAAAGGTTAAATAATGAAAACCCGTCTTGCTGTATTCGTTTCTGCCGTAATCGTCATTTTCGTCATAGTTGTCTATAATTGCCTACAGTCTAGTTCTTCTGTCCAGCATATAAACCATCCATCGCCTTCTCGAACACCTAATCTATATGAAACAGTTGGAAAAGACGATGGAATCCAGTTGGATTTTTTGATGAGTGAAGGTGTTCGTTATTTTGAGAATCTTCAATACGATGAAAGCCTCAAAACTTTTGTTGATATTTTAAGAATAGCCCCAAACAATAAAAAGGCCAGAGAATATATGTTGGAAAGCGCTCAAAAATTGCTCGAAATAAAGCCAGGGCTTCCGAAGGAAGTAGAAAAGGAGGCCACCCCAAAGGACTCTTCTGTGAAAGAAGAGATTCCAAGCGAGGATAGGGCGGCTATTGAAAAAGTCTATAAAACGTATGTTGTTGCAAGAAATTCTCAAAACATTCCTTTAATTCAGGCCATTACCACTAAAAAATATTTTGATTCCAAGGATTGGAATCGTTTAGTGAGCTATTACATGAATAATCATGATTTTCCAGATAGGGGCCTCATCTTTTTTTTCAAAGGAGAGACTGCCTCCGCCATGGGAACATTAACGGTTGGCAATTTAGAGATGCATTATACCACGCTCTTTCTTAAAAAGGTTAATGGAAACTGGCTTGTTTATGGCAATGATGAAACATAGGATAATACTTAAGTTACCTTGTCTAGGAGTGTGTCCGACATAAGCTTTTCGGTTGTAAATTCGGCTGCAGGCCTGCGCTTTTGCCAAATTTTTCTTGTAGGGAACGGTCGCGACCGTTCCCTACAGACGAAATAAATTTGGTTTCGGCTTGGCTCAGCATCCGAATTTTCGCTACGAAGTCTTATGTCGGACACCTAGCAAATCATTCGAGTGGACGCGCGAGCAACCCGCACCACTCAATTCAAAAGTGGAGCGTAAAATCGAAATGAGTTTATTTGAATTGCTTGATTTGGCTATTACAGCTGATTTGGTTGCAGATGTTTTCCGCAAAGACAAAAGAAAAAACATAGAAAGGCTTCTTCACCCGAAGCAATAGTTTTTATTGTTTTATTGGGTTTGGCTGGCCTGGGTGTATTGGTTTTTTTTATTTACGTTTTTATCCGGATTATCAGCAGCCATTAATATGTTGTCGTTTGATCAATAAATAGCTGCACACTCCAACTGATTGGAGCAACAATATGAGCTGGTCTTGTCCTCATCAGCTAAGAGATGATTTTTGTGGGTTACGGGAAGAGGAATGTCAGCCTAATTCTGAGGGGTGTGTTCTGTTAAAGAGGTTTAAGTTTGCGGGTAAGGATATGTGCGTGGAATTAGATGAGAACGCAGAGGAGCAAGATGCGCAGAAATAGTAAGCTTTTTGTCCCGGGTTTGCTGAGGAGGCGAGGGTATGAGGCAGTGGGGTGAAGAGTTGTTTGGGAATTATTATGTGAAGTATGGTCAGGAGTGTTTTGTTTAGGGGACCTTTGGGGAATGTGATTTAGGATTATGAGATGTTGGTTATAGGGGAGAAAGAATGAAGCCTGTTGGTTTGGTAGAGCATCCAGAGGGCGGGCGGTTTTGTGAGGTGTTTAGGTCTGCCAAGATTGTGTCCACGCAGGATGGTCATTCCAGAGCAGCTCTGACGCATATTTATTTTTCTTTGGAGCCAGGGGAGGTGAGCCGGTTTCATCGGGTGGGTTCAGATGAGGTGTGGAATTTGTATCAGGGGCAAGGGCTTAGGCTTTTTATTTGGGAGGGGGGTGATGCGCCGCCTCGTTGTGTGGTTTTGTCAGCCAGGGAGTTTTGTTTTTGTTGTGTGGTGCCAGCAGGTTCTTGGCAGGCTGCTGAGCCGATAAGTGAGGCGGTTCTTGTGGGGTGTTCTGTGGCGCCGGGTTTTGAGTTTTCTGATTTTTCGCTTATTGATCCTGGTTCATCAGAGGCGAGAAGGCTTGTGTCAATGGATCCTGGTATGGGGAGGTTTGTTGTTTGTTGAGAGGCGGGTGGGCTGGTTTTTGTTTTGAGTGATTGTTATGGTGTCAGCTGTTGTTGTGTTGTTATTTTTTTTAGGGGAGGTTTTTTATGGGGTATAGTGAAATTTCATTGGATGTGGCTTATCGGTTGTTGAATACAGGGCCGGTGGTGATGGTGTGTACAGTGTCTCAGGAGAGGAAGTATGATGTGGCGCCTATTGCGTGGGCGTGTCCGGCCAATAAGGAGCCGGCACAGGTGTTGTTGGGGATTGGGCAGGAGCATAAGACGTTTTTGAATATTGAGGAGACCAGGGTTTTTGTGGCAGGGGTGCCGCATATTTCTCAGGTGGAGATGATTAAGGCTGCGGGGTCTGTGTCCGGAGGAAAGGTGGATAAGTTTGCGCATTGTGGGATTGAGTCTGTGCAGGGTGAAAAGGTGGATGCGCGGATTCCTTTAGGGATGATTGGGTTTGTTGAGTGTCAGGTGAAGCAGATTTTTGATACGGGTGAGTTGGCTTTGGTTGTGGGTGAGGCTGTTTATGCGGCGGCTGATCCGGCGGCTTTTGATGGGCAGCGGCTTTTGTCTGAGACTGCGGCAGGGAAGACGGTTCATCATTTGGGGAATAAGGTTTTTGTTTCTACCGGGGATGAGATTTTTAGGTAGTTTTTGTGTTTATGGCAGATTTTTTCTGATGAGTAAAGGGATGTTTTGTTTTTTTGTTGTGTTGTTGTGTTCCTTGTGCAGGGGAACGGTTTTTGGTGCTTTGCCTTTTAAGGGGTTTTATAAGAATTTTTTTTCAGTGTCTGATACCAGTGATAATTTCCGGCCTTTGGGTGTGTCCTCTCGAGATTGTTCTTTTGAGAATATACAGCGTTTTAGTTTGAAGTTTGATGTGAAATGGCTGAGGCAGTCTGTGCGGCCTTTTGTTTTGAGTTGTCATTATGAGGCTCAGTCCAGGTGGGGTGATTTGCGCGCCATTGAGCAGAGATTGGTTCATTTGTCTGGTCATGAGAAAGGTGTTTTTTTGGGGAAGAGGCGCGCGCGGTTTTTTGATTTGGAGAGGGCTTTTGTTGAGAAGGAGAATTTTGTTTTTGGTCATGGGTTGAATCGGTTGCAGGTGAAGAGGGTGTTTGATAAGGCGGATTTGATTGTCGGCCGGCAGGCTGTGACGTGGGGGACTGGTTTTTTGTGGTCACCGTTAGATTTGTTTTCTGGTTTTGCGCCCAATGAGATTGATCGGGATGAGAAGGGTGGGGTGGATGTTTTGCGGGGTGTGTTTTATGCACAGGGGGATTCTTGTTTTGATTTGGTTTTTGAGCCTTTGGATGAGGAGAAGGCTTATTCTGTGAAGCGGAAGGATTCTTCTTTGGCGGTTCGCGCCAAGGCGCATGTGGGTGAGTATGATGTGTCTTTGGTGGCTGGGGAGATTGTTTCAGATGTTGTGGTTGGTGGGGATTTTGTGGGGTATGTGGGTGATGCGGGGTTGCATGGGGAGTGGGTTTTTACGTGGGTGGATGAAAAAGGGCAAAGGGATTATTTTCGGGGGTTGGTTGGCGTTGATTGTTCTTTTCCGGTGAAGTTTGATCCTTATGTGGCTGTGGAGTATTTTTTTAATGGTTTGGGGGAGGCTGATAAGCGTGATTATTGGCAGAGAATGGGGGAGTCTTCTTTTCAGCGTTCTTTTGTGCGAGGGAATTCTTTTAATATTGGGCGTGATTATGCAGGGGTTCTTTTGAGGGTTTTGCCGCATCCTTTGTTGAGTTTTCAGAGTCAGACGCTTGTGAATTTGGGGGATAGCAGTGTTTTGGAGTTTGGGTCGGTTTCGTGGGCATTGTGTGAGAATGTGGATTTGATTTTTGGGGTGAATTTGTTTTTTGGGCGTTTGGGGTCTGAGTTTGGGGGGTGGTCCAGCGGGCAGGTCGGGGTTGATTTTCGTCAGCCGGATTTTTGTTTTTCTTTTTTGAAGTTTTATTTTTAGGGGGTATCATTGATTGCTCATTTGAGAAGAGATTTGAGGAAGATGGCTGATAAGAATAAGGCCAGGGTTCTTCAGCGGTTTTTTAAGACAGGTCCAGGGGAGTATGCAGAGGGGGATAGGTTTTTGGGTGTTGTTGTGCCTAAGCAGAGGGCTTTGGCTAAGAAGTATGTCAGTATGTCATTGGATGAGGTGACGGGTCTTTTGTCTTCTGTTATTCACGAGGAGCGGTTGGTTGCTTTGTTTATTATGGAGATGAGGTTTTCGGCGGGGAGCGATAGAGAACAGAGCAGGATATTTAATGTTTATTTGAGAAATTTGGAGTTTGTGAATAATTGGGATTTGGTGGATTTGTCTGCGCCTAAAATTGTGGGGCCTTATTTGGAACGGAGTGGTCGAGAGGTTTTGTATAAGTGGGCCAGTTCAAAGAATATGTGGCATCGACGTATAGCGGTGTTGTGTACATTTCATTTTTTGAGGAAACGAGATTTTGTTGATGTTTTGAGAATAGCTGAGATTTTGTTGCATGATGAGGAGGATTTGATTCATAAGGCTGTGGGTTGGATGTTGCGGGAAGTGGGGAAGAGGGATTTGCGGGCGGAGGAGCGGTTTTTGGGGAAATTTTGTGGGGTGATGCCCAGGACTATGCTGCGCTATGCGATTGAGCGTTTTCCTGAAGAGAAGAGGAGGTTTTATTTGAGGCGAGGTGTGTAGTGGGTTTGGTTTTTTATTCTTTTTGTAAGCCGAGCATGAGGAGGCGCTGGATGAGGGTTTCGTAAGAGAGGCCGGCTTTTTGGGCGGATTCGGCAAAGTCTTCATCTGTGGCAAGGAATGGGTTGGGGTTGGCTTCCATGACCACTGCGTCTCCCTCTGGGGTGAGGCGCATGTCCAGGCGGCCGTATCCTTTGATGCGCAGTGCACGGTAGGTCCTTTTGGCCAGGGTTTCGATTTTTTTGAGTGAGCCGTTGGGCAGCGGATCTGCGAATTCTTCATTGATGCCCCAGCGTTTGCGGTATTCGTTGTCCCATTTGGCTTTGAATGTGGCTATGCGCGGTTCGTCTTTGGGGACGGCGCGGAATTTCATTTCACGGACCGGCAGTATTTTGAGTCGTCTGTTTCCCAGTATGCTGACGTAGAGTTCTCTCCCTTCTATGTATTCTTCGGCCAGGGCCCATTGTTTTCTGTTTTCATGAATGAAGCGGATTCTGTCTGTGAAGTCTTCGTCTTTTTCGACAAAGGAGGCTTGGGAGATGCCGTATGAGGCGTCGTCCGTGACTGGTTTGATGATGATGGGGTAGGAGAGGTCATGGGGTTTTGTTATTTTTTTGTCCGGGGGGAAGACAGCAAAACGGGCGTTTTTGATGCGTCTGTGGCTCATGATTTGTTTGGTGAGAGCTTTGTTTTTGCAGAGCATCATGCCCACGGGTCCTGTGCCTGTGTATGGTATGCCCAGGAGTTCGAGTAGGCTGGGGATGTTTCTTTCTTGAAATGATTTGTGGTTGAATTCTTCTACCAGGTTGAAGACTATGTCTGGTTTGTTGTTTTTGATGGTTTCTATGATGGGAGAGATGTCATTGTGTACGGGGATGTACCGGACGTCATGCCCAAGTTTTTTGAGGGCTTCGAGTATGTGTGCTTCTGTTTTCCAGTCATCTGTTTTGAGTTCTTCTGAGAAGTCTTGGTCAGGTTTGGGTGTCCATGGGACGTCGAATAGTAGTAGGATGTTTAGTTTTTTGGGTGTCATGGCAGTTTTTTGAATTTCCCTGTGTGGAGATAGTTGGTGGTGAGCGTGGTGAGGTACACGGTCATTTGGAGCATGGTTTCTTCTTCGCTTATCGCAAGGTGTAGGTTGAGGTGTGCGCAGCGGTGCATGAAGTTTTTGAGGAGTTTGTTGATGGTGTATTTTTTGGCGCGGGCCCATTTGGAGAGTATTTTGATGAGGGTTTGGCGGCGTTTGGCTATGAATTTCGAGGCTTTTTCGTTTGTTGTGTGTGGGGGGGTGTCTGTGAAGATTCGTTTTAGGTCTGCATCAAAGAAGTCAGGATATTCTTCTTGGTATAGGGCGCGTTTGCGTTGGTAGTAGGTTTGGAGCTTTTGGCGCAAGCGGCTGGCTTCGCATATTTTGGTGTTTTTGATTTTTGAGCGTGAGTGTTTGCCGATTTTTTTCATGAGGCGGTCAATGTAGTCCAGTTTTCGCAGGGCTTTCCAGCCTTTGTAGTAGTGGCGCCAATCAGAAGAGGGGTTTAGCCAGACAGCAAAGGTTTCGGCAAAGTCTTCTTCCGGGTGGCTTTGTGCATACCAGTTTTGGAGGTTGACAACATAGCTTTGGCTGTATGGCCGTGGTTTGTATGTTTCTGGGTCATAGGGTTTGGATGGGTCGCCGAATATTTTTTTCCATTCTTTTTTGTGGGGCAATCGGTATGCGTGTGCTATGGCGTGTCCAGCTTCATGGCGCAGTAGGCGCATGCACCATTCTGGTGTGCTGCCCTCAGCTTCGAGCATCATGGTTTCTTCGAGTTTTATGAGGCGGGGGTGCGCGAGGTAGAATGGGATGCCTATGGTGATTTCTTCGTCCGGGGTGAACCATTCGTCAGCCAGATAGACCAGCGGCCGGAAAACGAGGTTTTTTTGTGCGAGCTCTTCGTGAAGCGTGCGAATTCTTTCCTCGAGTTCTGTGCCTTCAATGCCCAGGCCGAGATGGCAGATGCGCATTTGGAGGAGTTCGTTGTCTTTTAGTTGTGCCCAGTGTGGTTTTGTCATAATGTGGTGTTATTAGAAGTTTATATTTATTTGTGAGAGATATCTATAGGAATTTTTGTTGTGTGTCAGTGGGATGTTTGTATTCTGTTGTTGATGTCAAAACGTTCACTCATGTTTTGGGATATGTTTTTGGGGCAGGGGAGATTTTGGAGGATAGTGGAAGCGGCAGTGTTGTTTGCAGAGGCTTGAGTTGTGTTTTTTTGTTGGAGGGTTATTTGGGGTTGAGGGAGGTGTTGTTGAGGGGGGCTTATCATAGGCGCTATTGTTGAGGCGGCATAGGTGAAGGAACTGGTTATGAGCAGTGTTTGGATGATGCCAGTGAGTATGTGTGTTGTTTTTGTCATGGTTCCCTGCCTTTTTGTGGTTTAGTTGCCCCTATGAGTATGATGGGTTTGTTTTTTTGAAACATGAGTCAAGAATGTGTGTTTAATGGGTGGGGTTTGTTTTTGTGTTGATTTTTAGAGGCGAAGTTGGATGTTAAAAAAATGTTAATTTTTGGCAGATGTTGGGTTTTTGTGTTGGTCGAATTGGTTAAGTAGAAAAGGTGTTCGGGTGGTGTGGTTTTTTTGTAATATTAGTTTATGGGTAGAGAATGTCAGCAGGATCTTATGAATTGGGGTTGGGTCCAATACCGGAAGATGGATGTGAATAGGTTTTTGTCGCCCGGCCAATCAATCGCACGCGTGACAGCTGTGTTTCGTGACCATTGTTTGCTTTTTTTGTCAGATGGGGAGCGGATGGGGCAGGTGACTGGGCGGTTCCGGCATTTGGTTCAGGACAGCGCTTTGTTCCCGGCTGTAGGGGATTGGGTGGTGGTGGAATGTCCTGATGAGGGATTGGCGCTGATTCATGAGGTTCTTCCGCGGAGAAGTGTGTTGTCTCGTGCGCAGGCCGGGCGAGCAACTGAAGAGCAGGTTTTGGCTGCGAATGTGGATGTGATGTTTGTGATGACTGCTTTTGATGAGGATTTTAATGTGCGGAGAATTGAGCGGTACGCAGTGATGGCTCGGCAGGCAGGGATGGATCCTGTGGTTGTTTTGAATAAGAGTGATTTGGCTTGTGAGGCAGATGTGCGCGTTAATGAGGCGCGTGCCGTGAGTCCAGGAGGAGCGGTGCATTGTGTGTCAGCTAAAACCGGCGAGGGAATCGATGCCGTTAAGTTTTATTTGCAGGAGGGGAAAACAGGTGTTTTTTTGGGGAGCTCAGGGGTGGGGAAATCCACTTTGCTGAATGCTTTGTTGGGGAGCGATGTTCAGGAAACCAACCCGATTCGTGTGTCAGATGGGAAAGGCAGGCATACCACAACCACGCGGCAGATGTTTTTGTTGCCGGAAGGCGGGTTGGTGATTGATACCCCGGGATTGCGGGAAATTCAGTTGTGGGCGGATGAAACGATTTTGTCTGAGGTTTTTTCGGAAATTGATGTTTTGGCAAGGTCTTGTAGGTATAAGGATTGTCAGCATAAAGCGGAACCTGGTTGCGCTGTGAAAGGTGCTTTGGATTCCGGTGTTTTGCCAATGGATCGTTATAATGGGTATTTGAAACTTCAAAAGGAATTGGCTTATCTTAAACGAAAACAGGATCCCACGCAGCGGTCAAATACCAAACGGCGCTGGAAGAAGATTCATAATTCTATGCGTGACTATGTTCAGGGAAAGCGGAAAATTTGAAAAATAAGTATAATATGAGGATTATTGTTTGTGTTTTTAGTTTTCAGTAGATACAGCAGGCGTGTCATGATTACGCCGCTGTTGTGTGAATTTAAGGAGAGGTGGCCGAGTGGTTGATGGCGTCGGTCTTGAAAACCGATGTGCCTTTACGGGTACCGGGGGTTCGAATCCCTCCCTCTCCGTTTTTTTATTGCGTTGTTAAGGAGTGTGTTTATGAAGTGTCCTAAATGTGCTGGTTCATTAATGAAGATGACCGTTCAGAAAAGAGCGGAATATGGCGCAGATATTCTTCAAGACGCGGAGAAAACACAACGGATTGAATTGGATCAGTGTTTGGTTTGTAATGGTGTTTGGTTTGATTTGCATGAGCTGGATCATTATTTGGCGGAGAAGCTTTTTATTGTGGATTCACCGAAATCAGTTGATTATAAGAAGCATGAATCCCAAGAAGGGATTTGTCCGCGCTGTGAGGTTAAGATGGTCCGTAAGCCTGCGCCATTAGAAGAGGATTTTATGGTGGATGTTTGTGGAAAATGTCATGGGGTTTGGTTGGATAGTCATGAGTTGGATCGGTTAGAAGATAAAAATATAAGTTTTTCTGAGAGAATGAGACTGGTTTTTAGAAATTTTAAACATTCTTTTTCTAAGGAATCTTAGACTGGTTTTTTGGAGGTTTTATGGAGTGCCCTAAGTGTGTGGGAATGTTGGAGGAGAAATCTTTGTCTTTTCATCAAGTAGAAGGGCTGAAAGAGTTGCGTGGCGCTGGTGTTTCTGGAGAGTTGGTTCTTGATGTGTGTTTTGTTTGCGGCGGGGCTTGGTTTGATCATGGAGAGTTGAGGAAGTATTTGACAGAGGGCTTGAAGGCTGTTGATTCTCCTTCTTTGGGAAAGCAGGTAGATGAGGATATGAATAAGAAAGAAGGGCATTGCCCGCGGTGCAAAGTTCTTTTAGCGAAAGATAAGGATCCGTTTGATGCAGGCATTCAGATAGACACTTGCAAGAAGTGTCATGGTATTTGGTTGGATTCCACTGAAATTGATTTGTTGGAGAAGAAGACTGGGAAAGCAAAAGTGAGCGGGTTGTTTGCGATGTTAAAAGGTTTTTTGCAGCGTCGTTAAAGTGGTGTGATAGTTGTTTTAGTTAAACAGGAATTCACGAAAGATTTTGATTATTTGAAAAACGCCGATAGCGCCGATAGCGCAGGTTATCATAAAACGATATGCGTCAAAGTGGCGGTTGGCTGTGTCTTTGTTCCATAGACGGTTTAAGTGCTTTTTGAATAACCAGACCCCTCCATATAAAAGGCCGTAAGCAAGGCCACCCCCTATGATCACTCCGCTTCCAAAAGAAAGAGAGGAAAATCCTTGAAAACTTAAAGCAGCTTGTGTTATGTGAGGGTGAATCAAGATTCCCCATAGAGGCGCTGTTGCTATAACTATGGCTGCCCGTATTTTGTTTGTGCGTCTTGGGCAAAATCCTATGATCACCAAGAAGCCCCATGGGATTGTTTGTCTGAGTAAGGTGTTAAGTGGGAGAGGGAGGAAGAGACTGAAAAAGAGAATAGCAAAAAAAAGGCCAATGATTTTATGTGGTGTTTTTTCTTGAGGCCAGTATAGAGGTAATGCCAATAGAAAGAACCATAAGGGGATATATTTAATTAAATGCCATAAACCTTTTTTAAGGCTTTCCAACAGGCGGGATACTGAGGGCCGGACGATATCGGTCCATTTGATTGACCAGCTTGGGTTTTTGATTGATAGAATGTTTCTTTTGCGCCATGTTTCAGGGAATTTTATGTGAGTTTCAAATGTCCAGGGATGATGGTCGCCAAAAGCAAGAAACAGACAGTTTTCGTGCGCTTGCTCTTCTGAATATTCTTCAATATAGAATGTAGAGGTGAAATTTAGTTTGTCTGGAGGAGATGGGATTGAATAACTGATGTCAAAAGCGAGTCGGCCTTCAAATTCATTTTGCCAAGGATTCTGGTAAAAAGCGCAAGTTTGCAGTTTCGGTTCTAAAACTTGTTTGTCGGCTTTCAATACAAAATGGGATGCCACATAAGCCAGTATTTTAGTGCGATCACTTTCATGGCAAGCGCCAGGCTTGGCATCTGATTGGAGGATCTCCTTTTCCCAGAACACTTGATTGACATCAAAATGTGCTCTGATTTGCCCTGGATCTACGCGGAGATCTATGAGAACAGGATGTATGGGCGGCGTGTGCGCGTGTGCGGCATGTATATGGCTATACAAGACAGGTAATAGGGTTAAGCAAAAAATAATTCTATTGAAGAATAATCCCATGGTTTTTCTCAAGGTCGTGCAAATTTTGAGTGGCTTTGATTATGTAATTTTTATCTCGAGAATTGAGTAGTTGTATATAGATTTCCGCTGCGCGTAAGTAGCGCCCTTGTTTTTTGTAGATTCCAGCTAATATGTTTTTGATCATGCTGGGGCAATCCGGGTAAGTGATGGCACTTTCTAAAAGTTCGATGACCTTGTGTGTTTCTTTTTTTTCTCGAAAAGCAATAGCGCCTGCATAGAGGCGATACCTCCAAAAACTTGGATCCCATCTGATTCCTTCTGCCAAGAGATCAATGGCTTCGCTATGGCGATTCATTGTAAAAGCCAAAACACCAGCTCCAAAGAGATAGGAATAATGATAGTAAGGATTTAGAGATCCTGTTCTTTTGGATAAAACCAGAAGACGGGGATATGGCTTAGTGTTCCCTTTCTCGTTGATTTCTTTTTGTGGAGCACTTAAGTATTGGAGGTATTGGATAAAACTGAGCTCTCCTCCGACCCTTCGTAATCCCATTAAAACCAGAGAGGTGTCTAATGAGGCATATTCTTTCATGAGGATTTTGTGAAAAGGGGGGAATCGTGACGATGGAGAGTAAACAGACACAATTCTGGAAAAGAAAATGAAAAGGAAAGTCAGCCCTAAGTAAATATTGGTTTTTCGTGATGAAAAAAATGCTTTCTGGTTAAAAGGCATAAGAATCCCTGTTTGCTATTCTTCTAAAATTCTTTTCTAGAGAAGAGAGCTAATGCCAAAAAAAGGCATGCCAAACAGTATAGAAACGCATAACTGCTTCCCCATAAAAATTGTTGTGTCCAGTGTGGGCCTGCAAGAGTGAACACATCGCGATAGTTCATAACAGACATGTCTGGTATGAGAAAAAGAAATGCTTTTGTTCCCAGTGCAGATATTGCATTTTTGGATTTATTAGCCAAAAAAGATAATTCAGTTCCAAAATGACCCAGAAGCCAGAAAAGCACTGTGAATACAATAGATGACACAGATGAGGTTGAAAATAGTGAAAAGAACAAGGCAAGGGCAGTAATCACGCTGATTTTCAGTATCATAAAAGGGAATGACACAAAGAAGGTTGCTGAAAGTGTCCAGCCCTTAACGAAAAGAAGGATCAGATGGAAGACTCCCATAAATAGCATGCTGACAAATATAGATAGAAGCAGACCAAAAAATCGGCCAATTAGGTAGTGACTGCGAGGCAATGGGCGTGTCAATAGTAAGTAGATAGTTTTGGATTCAATTTCCTCTAAAATCAAGGTGACTGCGCCAAAGATGGCCATAATGAGCCCGAAAAGTTCAGTTACAGCCAATCCGAGGTCAAGAATTACTTCAATCTCTTGATCTCCAGCAACTGCGCCAAAGAGTAGGGAGGCGGCTATCATGGTCAAGCCAAACAGAATCACAACCATATATAGGTGGTTACGGGATTGCTGGATGAATGTATAGTGTATAATTGATAAAACAGAAGCCATTTCAAAAGTTCCTTAAACGACGAAAAAAAAGACAATTGGTTTTTATGTGGTAATATTTCTGTGAAATATTCATGGATTTACCTCTTTTTCATCCAACGGAAATGCCCCCTTTTGAGGTAATTGTGTCCACAAAAATTTTTTCAAGAGAACCTGTTTGCCCTTCCCATTCATTTTTACTAACAATTTTTTCTAGGCGGCCTTTTACCATGATCCCAACCCGATGGCATACTTTTTCAGCTTCTGAGATGCTATGGGAAGAGAAAAAAATTGTTTTGCCGTTTTTGTTTAGGCTGACTAGCAAATCCCTCATTTCTTTAAGCCCCATGGGGTCTAATCCGGTTACGGGTTCGTCAAAGAGCATAAGAGGTGGGTCATGAAGAATGGCTTGTGCAAGACCAATTCTTTGAAGCATTCCTTTAGAATATTCTCGCATAGGACGATTGGAATGGTCCTGCATGCGAACAATTCTTAATGCATCTTCGATTCGGTTGGGGAGAGCGTGTGAGGGAAGCCCTGATATTCTTCCATAAAAACTCAAAACTTCTCGGGCTGTTAGGAACTTGTAGAAATAAGGTACTTCCGGTAGATAACCTATTTGTTTTTTATTTAATGGATCCTCTGGCGATTTCCCCATCACTTGGATACGGCCACTTGTCGGGAAAATGAGACCAAGAACCAATTTAATGATTGTGGTTTTTCCAGCACCATTTAGTCCTAAGAGTCCAAAAACCTCGCCTTTTTGGATTGAAAAAGTTATATCCAAAGCCCCGCGTGTTTCCTTTGTTTTTCCTAAATGGGACCTTCTATAGATTTTAGCAGTTTTGTCCAGCTCTAGAATATTCTCACTGTTCACTAGGTTTCTCCCTAATAAATCCTGATGAAAACATTATATTATATTTTAATATTTTTGTGATTTATAAAAATAAGGACCTGGAGAGTTTTAAGAGTTATAATCAAAAGTTGTGGATGAATGGATTTAAAAAAGCATAAAAAAGCGTAATTGTCCTGTTGACTTAGATCAAATATTTTGTATAATAACATTCATAATAAATTCCTGTAAGGGTGACGAGAAAAAATAATAAAAAAAAAGGTTGACAAATTTTTATTATTTGATATACTTTTTTCATTGTTTGCTGTAGTTGTCATATATGCAAATATATACAAAAACCACTGGGTATAAGTATTAGTAATCCCGTAGCAAAGAGTGGTGATTTTCTTTGCGAGGTGATTTATTTCGCCTGCGCAGGGATTTTTTTGTGTTTTTTCGGATCTTTGAAATTAAAAAATTGAGCCAAAGAGCGCGAGCAGGTGAGCACTCTGCAGCGCGCAAGCGCACGGATGTTTGCCGAAGCTTTTTGGCATTATTGATAACGACGAATAATAGGTGTGAAAATTGTTTGTGCTGCTCGAAAGAGCAACCCAAAACTATTCCACAGAGCCAAAAAACAAACACTCTAGAATTTTGGGGATAGAAAGTATTAAAATTCTTTCTAAGTCCCTGCAAATTTAACGGAGAGTTTGATCCTGGCTCAGAGTGAACGCTGGCGGCATGCTTAACACATGCAAGTCGAACGGATCCTGGTAGATTATCATCAGGGTGAGTGGCAGACGGGTGAGTAATACGTGGACAATCTACCTCTATGAAGGGGATAACCGCGGGAAACCGTGGCTAATACCGCATGAGACCACGTCTTTGCATGAAGACGAGGTTAAAGTTCCGCAAGGGACGCTTAGAGAGGAGTCCACGGCCTATCAGCTTGTTGGTGAGGTAATGGCTTACCAAGGCAACGACGGGTAGCCGGTCTGAAAGGACGATCGGCCACAATGGCACTGAGACACGGGCCATACTCCTACGGGAGGCAGCAGTGGGGAATTTTGCGCAATGGGGGAAACCCTGACGCAGCAATGCCGCGTGGAGGACGAAGGTCCTCGGATTGTAAACTCCTTTTGCAAGGGAAAAAAATACGCTGAAGAGGCGAGATTGATTGTACCTTGTGAATAAGCCACGGCTAACTTCGTGCCAGCAGCCGCGGTAAGACGAAGGTGGCGAGCGTTACTCGGATTTACTAGGCGTAAAGCGTGGGCAGGTGGTTCGGCAAGTCTGTTGTGAAAGCTCTCGGCTTAACTGGGAGAGGCCAATAGATACTATCGGACTTGAATATGGGAGGGGTGACTGGAATTCCTGGTGTAGCGGTGAAATGCGTAGATATCAGGAGGAACACCAATGGCGAAAGCTGGTCACTGGACCATTATTGACACTCATCCACGAAAGCTAGGGGATCAAACAGGATTAGATACCCTGGTAGTCCTGGCTGTAAACGATGCTCACTAGGTGTGGGAGGTATCGACCCCTTCTGCGCCGACGCTAACGCATTAAGTGAGCCGCCTGGGGAGTACGGCCGCAAGGTTGAAACTCAAAGGAATTGACGGGGGCCCGCACAAGCGGTGGAGCATGTGGTTTAATTCGACGCAACGCGAAGAACCTTACCCAGGCTGGACATGCAGGTAGTAGAAGGGTGAAAGCCTAACGAGGTAGCAATACCAGCCTGCTCAGGTGCTGCATGGCTGTCATCAGCTCGTGCCGTGAGGTGTTGGGTTAAGTCCCGCAACGAGCGCAACCCTTGTCTTCAGTTACCAACGGGTCATGCCGGGAACTCTGGAGAGACTGCCCAGGAGAACGGGGAGGAAGGTGGGGACGATGTCAAGTCAGCATGGCCTTTATGCCTGGGGCCACACACGTGCTACAATGGCCGGCACAAAGGGCTGCAAACCCGTAAGGGGGAGCCAATCCCAAAAAACCGGCCTCAGTTCAGATTGGGGTCTGCAACTCGACCCCATGAAGGAGGAATCGCTAGTAATCGCGGATCAGCACGCCGCGGTGAATACGTTCCCGGGCCTTGTACACACCGCCCGTCACACCACGAAAGTCAGCTGTACCAGAAGTCGCTGACGCCAACCCGTAAGGGAGGCAGG
>JANQER010000231.1 GCA_028278255.1 Elusimicrobiota bacterium
TTATTCAGGTTGCGGTTCAGTTTGTCTGTAGGGTCCCATTTGCCAGTGGCAAATGTTTGGGACGGGCACGGTGTGCCCAGGCTTCTGTTAAGAAGCGGTGCGACCGTTCCCTGCAACGAGGCGCATAGATCGTTTTTCTCTGTGTGCCCGGCCACTGAGCATTTTTGTTATAAGAATAAAAATAATGGAAATTATCGGAAACAAAATAAAATTAATACCTGCTAAAGAGCCTGACCGTGAAAAAATATACAGTTGGCTTTGTCGATCAGACTTAACGTCTTCTGTAATGGGCCCCCCTAACTATCCTGAGCATCCAATACCCACATTGGAAGATTTTTGTAATGAATATCCTCTGTCTTTTTTCAATATGGCCGGCGATGGAAAAGGCAGAGTTTTTATTATTGTTGCCAATGGCGAGGAAGTAGGCACGGTAGGATATGATCTCCTTAATAAAGAAAAAAGTAAAGTGGTGTTAGATATATGGATGAAAGCAGTGCAATATTGTGGGCATGGTTATGGGAGTGACGCGCTGAATGCTCTCTCTGCTTACTTACATGGTAATTTCGCAATCACCAATTTTTTGATTTCTCCATCAAAACGAAATGAGAGAGCAGTAGCGGCTTACAAAAAAGCTGGATTTGAATATGTCAAAACTAT
Source organism: Elusimicrobiota bacterium (assembly GCA_028278255.1). Taxonomy (GTDB): domain Bacteria; phylum Elusimicrobiota; class Elusimicrobia; order FEN-1173; family FEN-1173; genus JANQER01. The sequence goes on from JANQER010000231.1 coordinate 658, forward strand.
GGACAAGAGAGAACAAGAAAAAGAATTTGGGATATCTGAATACAATGATAATGTATTAATGATAAAAAACTTATAACGAATCATTGGTGTGGACGCGGCACACGACGCCGCGCTGCTCAATTCAACCGTTGGGTCTTGACAAAAACTACAATATAATTATAATATAATTATATGACACCATTGCAATTCGTCTGGGATCCAAACAAAGAAAAAAGCAACTATAAAAAGCATCATGTGTCATTTGAGGAAGCAAAAACCTCGTTCTATGATGAGCACGCACGCTTCATGGCAGATCCTGAGCACTCTGAAGATGAAGAACGATTTATCTTGCTTGGTGTCAGTGTGCATAAACGACTTTTGACCATTTGTCATTGTTATCGTGAAACTGAATCAATTATTCGCATTATTTCAGCCAGATTGGCCACAAAACATGAAAAAAAGCAATATGAGGTGTTTTTATGAAAAAAGAATACGATTTCTCTAACTCTCATCCGAATCCTTATTGCCATAAGCTGAAAAAACAGATTACCATTCGTTTGGAATCTGACACTATTGATTATTTCAAGCAACTTTCTAATGAATCTGGTGTTCCCTACCAGAATCTCATTAATCTGTACTTAAGAGATTGTGCAAAAGCCCATAGGAAACTTCAATTCAAATGGGCCTAACAATTCGCTCAAGTCAACAGGCGCACACACCGCACCCGCGGCTTAGCTCAAACATTAGGCCCAATATTATATATTGACCAAGTAGCTACCGACGTTCATATGAGCAACCTTGGGTATACAGCTAAAGCTGTTTTTTTGTTGTGTGCCCGGCTGGTGAGGCTGGTGAGCATTTTCGTTTTGGGTGAAAACATGAAAAAACTAAACCTATATTTTTTCTTTTTATTGGTTTTTCTTGGGTGTAATAGCCCAAGGTCTACTATTGATGAGGCTAGGGCTGCTTTTTTGAAAAAATACCCCAATGCTCAAATTATTTCTGTAAGAAAGACATTAGATGAAGTTATTTCACGAGACTTTGTTGTTAGCTATCGAAAAAATGCTAATGAACAAATAAAAGAAACTCAAATAAGTTTTATATACAAGGATGATTCAGTCACCTGGGAGCCATACATCCCAAACGAATTACCATAAAGCGCCAACATTCTTTCAACACAAAACCATTGTTAATCCATATAAATATATGTATAATTATAAGTATAAGTAGAATAACCATATGACACATTTTGAATGGGACCACAACAAGGATTCTCATAACCAAGAAAAACATGGGGTATCGTTTTCATATGCGCAGTACGCTTTTTTTGACCCTGAGCGTATAATTGCTGAAGACTTGGATCACAGTCAAAAAGAAAAGCGATATTACTGTTTTGGTATGGTTGATAATGAAATTTTAACGGTTCGTTTTACTTACAGAAACAATATTATCCGTATCATTGGTGCTGGATATTGGAGAAAAGGCAGGAAATTATATGAAAAAGAAAATAAATTACACAAATGAACCTTTAGGACAAGTCAAAGTAATTAAAGACTTTCTCCCTACTCCCGACGAACTTGCGTTTAAGGAGAAAAATATTAAGATTACAATGGCTTTAAGCAAAGAAAGCATTGATTTTTTTAAAAATCAGGCAAAGAAACATCACACACAATATCAAAAAATGATTAGGCAATTGCTTGATTCTTATGTGTCTCAATTCAAACATATTTAATGTCCAATCGGGATGAGGGGGGCTCGAAGCATAACGCTCCGAGACCGCCCCTCACACTCCACCGGACAAGCGGGTCCATAATTCATTGGAGTGGACCCTGACAATCCGGCGCAAAAATCGCGCCTCCAAAACGTCAGGGCCACTTAATTCAAGCTTTAGAGGTAAAATGAAATTTACTTGCCCTCATTGCAATGACTTAACGATTCCATATTTTTCAAAATGGGTTTGTACTCCTGTTTTTCCTGCTTCTTGCCCCTCTTGCCACAATCTATCCAGCGTTCGTCACATAACACTATATGTTTTGGCGATTCTCGCAGAATTGATTTTCTGGGGAGTAATTATTTTTTCATTATGGATGTGGTCTTTGTGGCCATTGTTTATCGGGTTAGCCATTTATTTCGCCATTAAAATTGGACTTACTAATTATGTTCCATTAAAACAGACAAATATTCAACAGGTAAAAAAACAAAGATTAATTGCGATTGGAGTTATTGTTTTTGTTTTTGTCGGGGTCTTAGTGGCAGGGGTTGTTGATTCAATGAACCTCTAACAAACAGCGCAGTCCGACGGTGAGCAGTGCGTTTTTTAGGATGCAAAACAGGATTCTTTATCAGTAAAGTTCGCCACCCACATGAACAGTTTTTTCTTCCCTTTTTTGGTTTTGCCTGCGCCACTCCTAAACCTTCTCCCAATCAATTACTCGAAGAATATGCCAAATCGTTCGAAAAGGGGGATTATAAAAAGGCCATAAAAAAATTGGAAAAAATTATAAAGGTCAATTCATCCCCATTCGGTTTTCAGCTCAAATTCAGCCAGGCAGTTTTGAATATTCAATGGAAGCTGTTTGCCATAGTGCATAATATCTTCAAAATACAAAGATACGGATACAGACAAAGCGTCTGGTTCATGGCCGGATAAGTATGGCAGACAATCCGCAGAGGCAGATAAAATCATCATTGTTTGCCAAAAGAAACTCATATGAAGGAAATGATAAAACAGTTGAAAAAGCAGGGGACTTTGGATACACTTGAGGCACAGCCAGGACATCGGCTGATGAGTGATCCAAAGACAAAGACCCAGAGCCGCAAATACGGCTGTGGAGCAGAAATATTTGTCAAAAAACAATAAAATTTACGTAGAGAGCCCTTTAAAAGGGTTTTTCCTACAGACTCGTTGGCATACAAAAGAGGTGATTTATGAAGATTTCGCTCTCTCTCTCCATTTTCTTATTTATTAATTTATCCTTTGGAATCGTATTTAGCCAAGATGATGTGGCAGAACTACATGTTGAAGAGGCAATAAATACTTTAAAAACTGATACCATTGCAGATATAAAGGGATTAATTTACAGGATCAATGATGAGAAAAAAGAATTACTAAATACTGTAGAATATGAATTCAATAAAAAAGAAATAAAAGAGATAAAAAGAAGAGCACGTAAAGCAAAAAAAGAACTTAAAAAACTAAAAAAGGAATATATATTACTTTGCGAACAAAATGACCAAATCTCAAATAAATCTATTCAAAATAATCTAAATATTCAAAAAACGCGAATATCTAACAAAAACATGGCAATTATTGATGCCAGCAAAGAATGCTATACCAAAGCCACTAATATATTAACATCTTGGTCTTTCTGGTCGACTAATTTGATAGAAGATAAATTGAAATAAAAATGCCAACGAATAAAGCAGTGCACCGGACGCAAAAAACGCGCTGGTGACTTTTCAGTTGAGGCTGTAGGAAAACTATGGTTCTGAGAAAATTCTTTGTTAATTTGATTTAGAAGTTGATTAAATTGGAGATTTTGTAGGAGCGAGGGGTTTTCCTACAGACTGGTAATGTCAAAAATCTAATGAAAAAGCATGAAACCACGGATAAACACGGATGAACACTGAAAAGCAAAAAAAAGGGATCAAGAAATACTGGGGAAGGATTTTATTAAGGGCAACAGGAAGAGAAAGTAGGTTTTAAAAAATAGGAAATGTAAAAGGGCAGGGGAAATATAAAAAGGGATCCCTTCTCCTGCGTGAGCGGGAGAAGGTGTCCGCCAGGACGGATGAGGGCCAAGGGATTAAAGGGCGAGAGCGTTTTGAAGGAGCGAGGTCCAACGGCCTTGTAAAGTGTCGATGCCTTTTAAAAAGTCCAGTGGGATAGGGGGGTTATAATTCAGGGACATATGAGGTCGAAGGAAGTTATAAAAGGTGACAAAAAGAGTGGTCAAAGAAACAGCGCCATTTTTAGAAGGGAAGCCGGCAGCAGCGCGGATATGAAATTTATAAGTACGATTTAAACGTTCGATAAGCTGTTTAAAAGGTCTGTATCTTTGCGAAACAGAATCAAGATTTTGAAGGCCGACAACATTTTTAAGATTGATTTTAAGGTTAAGGCGAGCATTTAAGAAATGGACGGCATTTTGATAAGAAGGATTGCCGTCAGAGACAAGAAAGATTCTTTGATTGGATCGAGCGGTTCTAATGGCTTCTTTGATGGCAATAGTGGCAGGCAAAGTATCGCGGGAAGAGTCCAAATGATAAGCCGTAATTTTAAGGGATCTGGCAGAAACAAAAAAGAAAGTAAAGTGATGCTGGCCATTGATTTTGATATAGGTTTCATCGCCTGTTTGTGAAGAATCGACAGGGCCTTTGAAATGATTATTAAAGCGATGGCAATAAAAAGCAGCCATTTGGCAGTAGTTTAGGACAGACTGGCCAGAGAGATGAATTTTAAAGACTTCACGAAGAAGATAAGCGGTTTTACGGGCGGAGACAGCAAAAGAGACATGAAAAGTCAGGACAAGAGCGAGAGTATTCAGAGAGTTTCTGATGTTGGTAATATTGGAAGGCTTTTGAGGGGCAGAATGAGCCAATTGATGATTGGTGAAATGATATTCACGGAACTGATAACGAAGTTTAAACTGTGATAAGCGGACAGAGCGCAAAAGGCGTTCAGCGACATTAAGTTTTTTAGAGTTGGCGAGAAAGACAGGGCAATGATCATTGTCACATTTAAAGATAGAGACATCTTTGCGAGACTTCCAAAGAAAAAGAGCATAACCGCAGTGAGGACAAAAGAATTTTGTAAGCAGACGATTTCTGGGATGAAGTTGTGAAACAGAATGGCATATTTTACAGGAGACTTGGGAACGTTTTTTACCGTCATTGAAATAAAGAAAAAGATGAGGGGCCTGACAAGTGCGGCAAACAGTATTTTGTGGAACGCTGTTTTCATGGTTTCTAACAGCAACAGTTTTTAAGAGTTTTCCATGTTTTTTTTCATAGACTTTTAAGAGTTCTTTGTAATCTAAAGAAGTTTTTTTTAAGAGGTTCTGTCCTTGGTGGTTTAGGGTCAGCATAAAAGGCTCTATAATTTGGATGTTCTTCTTTAAAAGAATCTTTTGGTTTAATCTCCGGGTTGCGATGAGCCAGGATATCTGAAAGTTCATTGATAATAAATTCAATTTGAGGACGAGTAAATTTAGAACAGATCCAAATGACAAAACGAGAGACACGGGACATTGACATAGAGACACCTCGGCGAATTGAGAATAAATTTATTTTCTTAGGTTGTAAAAAACACGACCCTCTTCCGGCCTAGCGGCCACCTTCTCCCGTGAAATCGGGAGAAGGGCCCTCAAAAGCTTGAAGACGGTTTAAAAAGCCCCTAAAAACAGGGGGGAGTACGACGGAGACTCTTTTTCAACAAAAATCTCCGTCAATAAATTATGCAATAAAAGAAGTTTTTTTTAAAGTTTTTGACATTACGTTTTAAAGGAAAAGGAGGGTTAAAATGAAATTTGATAAAGAAGAAAAGGGCATATTAAAAGCTTATGAAAACGGAAATTTGAGTCTATCCAATCCCACAAAAAAGGAAATTAGATCTATTAAAAAAGCAGCTACTAACACCTTTAAAAAAGACAAAAGAATTACGATTCGCTTATATGATCATGATTATAAAGGCATTCAAATAAAAGCGATGGGCATGGGAATCCCCTATCAAACACTTATTTCAGGCATCATTCACCGTTATATTGAGGGTGAATTTATCTCAAAAACTGGGTAACCTATCGGTGCGCCCGACGCAAAAAACGCGCGGGTGACCTCAGGCGTTGGATGGAGTCAAAAATGCCAAAATGCAAACCACTTAATGCTATAGGATACTTTGGGATTGTACTTTTTATTATAGGCCTTGCATTATTGACACCTGTATAAATAATTTCCTATACTATTTCCAGGAGGTGCAAAATGAGGCCAACTGAAAAATCAAAAGATCTTTACAAACGCCGCGTTCAAGCCGTCAAACTTCTGAAAAAAGGAAAACGTCCCGTGGACGTTGCCCGCCAACTTGGTGTTGAGCG
>JANQER010000273.1 GCA_028278255.1 Elusimicrobiota bacterium
CCGATTTATCGGGCTCTTTAAAGCAAAAGCTTATCAAAAAGCGCCCCATAAATGGGGCAATTACAGAAATCAGGCTTATCTAAACCGCATTGGGGTTAAGCCTTATTGATCAGATTTCAATGAGGGTGACACAATGGACAAAAAAGAAAAAATACTATTTGTAGATGACAATGAGAGCTTATTATCCGCTCTCCAATATTCTTTTGAATCTGATGAATTTGAGGTGTTAACAGCCAGATCAGGGGATAATGCCCTGTCGATTCTGGCCAAAATACAGGACTGTCATGTGATTGTTGCGGATTACCGAATGCCGGTGATGGATGGGATCACATTTTTTACCCATATCAAAAAAGACTGGCCAACAGTCATCCGTATTCTCATGAGCGGGCACAAAGACGCGGATGTGGTTGTCCCCTCCATCAGGTCAGGCGTTGTGGACAAATACTTTTCCAAACCCGTGGACCACTACGCCCTGCACGATTCCATCAAAAAACTCTCCCAAATCAAAAGCGCCAAAGAATTGCCCCCCCAAAAAATCTACTAAGAACTATACCGCCCCCCGTTTTTATAGAGACTATTTTTTTATTTATGCGACTAAATATCATGCAGCTTAAATAAGCCTGATTTTTGTAATTGCCGCATTTATGGGGCGTATTCTAAATAAGTGTTCACTTTAAAGAGCCCGATGAATCGGGCAATTACATTTTTGTTTAAGCGGCTTTTTCAGCTGCTTGAAAACAGGGGTCATTGCATGTAACAAAAATGTAAATACGCCTTAATTAAAAAAGGCAATCAATCTAAGGTCACTTGATGCATCGACTCAGTGAACCACAATTGATTGCCCCAGCTATCCATAATTCGAAACTCGGTCTTCTAGCAGACACTCTGGCCAGCGCCTTCGAAATTCGAAAATTCTAGAAAGTTTCTGCGGATTCAAATTTCGAATTTCACAAAGTTGTATCCACATCAGCTGCTTCGCCAATGCGTAAAAAGATGACCTGAAAATTACACCGCTCGCCTATTGACTTTTCCACGGCCTCTACATACAATTGGCCTTGTTTCTGATAGCGTTTGGCATATTCGGACGCTTCCTGCTGAGTGACCTTATCAGTTTTATAATCAGCCACCCACAATTTACCTTGTTTTCGGTATAACATATCAATGCTGCCTCTGATGATCGCCCCGTCTTTTTCATATAAAAAGGGAATTTCTCTCCCTAAAATATCACATTTGGCCAAACGTATGGCCAATTCTGAAGACAAAAATTCCTCTAAAACTTTTTCTGATTCCCGTGCCACCGGGCTCCAATAAGCAATAGGATACCTCTGTTTCAAAATGCGGTAAGCCCTGGAAATTCGGTCTGACAAGTCATCCACTTTTCGATAATCCCAATCCTCCAGCACTTGATGACACACTTGTCCCACCAAGGAAGCCACTGTGGCCACTTGTTTTTCATTTTCAGCCACAAAAATACTTTTTTCTTCTTCTTGCATAAATTGAGTGGGTGATGAAAAAACAAGGCATGATTGTACATCATTATAGATCTTGTATCTATTTTTCCATTGTTCAGCCACAGCTTTCATGTCAACTGAAGGACTTTTTGATAAAGCAGGCACAAATTTATTAGTCAACTCGGCATTGGACATGTCCGTATAAGTGACAGAGATCTGACATCCGTCAGGCATACTCAATTGCTGAGGAAAATCATCTTTTGCTGGCCAAGCCCCTGCTTTGGCCAGCAAAGAAGAAAATGATGTCTTGTCTCCGCCGCGTGCGCGTCCCATTAAAAAGAGAATATCTTTGGCACGCGTCATGGCCACATACAATAAACGAATGGTTTCTGCGCTCTCCCGGTTTTCTTCAGACTGCTCAATATAAGCCATATCCAGATTGGCCACATTCATTTGAGGCAGGCGAAGCCCCACAGATCCGTCTTCCCAATCCTGCCGAATCACTTTTTCCCGTCGTTTTTTCACGCTGTTGGTCCCGGACAAATTCGGCAGAAAAACCACCGGGTATTCAAGTCCCTTTGACTTATGAATGGTCAAAATCCGCACGGCATCTAAATTTTCATCTGCCAATGGATTTTCTCCCTCATCCACGGACTCATTGATGGAATCCGTGAGGAACTGAATAAACTCCTTCAATGTGGTACCATGTTGATTCCCTGCTTCCTCTGCCATTCGTCCGAATTTCATCAAATTGGCCGCTGTTTGTTCCTGGTGATAAGCAAAGGAACACAACTCAATCAAAAAACTCTCCTTCAAAAAAGACCCCACCAGTTCACCCAAAGGATCTTTCCCCACGCGCGCCCGGAAGCGACGCAAAAAAGCATAGAATGTCTTAATCCGCCGGCAGCAAACCTCAGAAATATTAACCCCTTCCGGCACTTCCTGCAAGTAAGTGATCTCACCGCTTTGATGTAATTCATAAATTTCCTTATCATCCAGACCCACCAAAGGAGACCTCAAAAGACCGACCAACGATATCTTATCATCCGGATTATCCAGCACACGCAGCAAATTCACAAAATCAATTACTTCCTGCGTGCCGTAAAAAAACCGATCGCTTTCCACAATATAAGGAATTTGCGCTTCTTTCAGGGCATTCAAATACACAGGCAACGGAGACGTTGTTCTTAACAAGACGGCCACATCCCTGAAAAAATAGGGTTTTTGTCTCACCATATCCGGATTTTTCCCTTGCAAAGTACAATTGTCCGTGATCCACTGCGCAATCCATGAAGCTTCAGCCTTTTGCGTTTCACGGGTTTTCCCCTCTTTTTTATCGCCATTACCAGACTCATCCTCTTCTCTCACCAGCACATACTGAAAATTCTGCATGTGCATAGGGCTGCCTTTTTCCGGCTTTGTCCATATAGGGACATAACGTGGCTGAAGGCCTGCTTTCTCCTGCATGAGCACGCTGAAAACAGAATTCACAGGGTTCACAATCTTTTCCACGCTCCTGAAATTTGTCTGAAGATTGCACCGCATGCCGCCCTGATGACCGATCTGGTTCATAAATTTTTCATAGGCGCTGATATTGGCCCCGCGAAAACGATAAATGGATTGTTTGGGGTCACCTACGACAAAGATTTTACCTGGTTCAAAATGAATATCCTGCCACTGTTCAGCTTGTGAATTTAAATGCTCACACAAAAACAAAATAATTTCTCCCTGTAAAGGGTCTGTGTCCTGAAACTCATCAATCAACAATGTGTCAAACCTGGCTTTCAAATCCTGACGCACTTCCAGATTGGTCTTCACCAAATCCCGGGCTTTCAACAATAAGCCGTCAAAACTCACATAGCCTTTTTGCGCGTAAGTGTGCCTAAAGGATTCCGCAAAAGGCTGTACAATAGCCACAGCCTTCCTAATAAGGGCCTCAGAAAAAGGAGACGTGCTTGAAGCAATAGACAACGCTTCGTTATACAATGACTCGCCTTCCAGACCCTCCCAGGCTTTCGGCCATTTGCGGGATTTCTCCTTTTTCAGATCACTGGCTGGCTTTGAAGGGATTTTGGCCCTGGGTTTTTCCAGACATTGAACAAGCTCATCGATATGATTGGACACAACAGGAAAGGAGTCAAAAATCTTACTGTTGCCGCCGGGGTCAGGCTTTCCTGAAGGAATAAGAGAAAACTGCAGCTGCAGATCACGCAGTTTGCTTAAGAAATGGGAGGAATCATTGGGATCAAAATGGGCCATGCTGTCACGGCTGACAGCTCTGGCAAGGGCTGACAAATCTGCCAATGAAATCCACGGAAGAATTTCCAGCCATTGAGAAGCGCGCGGTGGTTTGATGCCAAGCTCCACATCCAGCCACCTGGCCCACTCGGTTTCAAACAATTCATTGAATCGCTGGCCAGTGTCCACGTCAAAATTCGGATCCACTTCGGATTGAATGGGATAAAGCTTCAACAACGTCGCTGCAAAATGATGAATGGTCCCGATGTGCGCCCTGTCCATCCCGCTCAAAGCTTTTTCTGCAATCTGACGAATTTGATCCGGCGACCGTCCGAAATGTTGTTTCGCTTCCATCAGCCAATCAACAGCCGCCTGCTGACGATCGGCCGGCAAAGAACGGCTGTCAATCACGGAAATAATATCATTCAGCCGTCCGGACAGCCTGACTTTGATTTCTCCGGCTGCTTTTTCCGTAAAAGTCAAAGCCACCACCCGGCTGATGTCAACCCCCTGTGCCTTCCGGCCGCCGGCCATCAAAAGAAAAAGCAAACGGTCGGTCAAGAGAGTTGTTTTACCTGTTCCGGCGCCGGCTTCCACACAAATATTGTGGTCTAAAATCCGCCTGGCAATGTCTCTATATTCTTGATCACGTATCATAAAATTCCTTTTCTGACCATAGACAAAAGACTATAGACCATAGACCAAACGGCTATTCGGCATAATTTCCCTGCATTTTTTAGGTCTTCAGTCTTTGGTCTGTGGTCTCTGGTCTTCATTTGTTAATGGCTTTTTCCTTTTCCCGGCG
>JANQER010000274.1 GCA_028278255.1 Elusimicrobiota bacterium
CCGATTTATCGGGCTCTTTAAAGCAAAAGCTTATCAAAAAGCGCCCCATAAATGGGGCAATTACAGAAATCAGGCTTATCTAAACCGCATTGGGGTTAAACGTTAAAAATAAATATATGATATTGATAACCAAAGAGTGATATAATATAAGAGACTATAAATTGAATGGAGAGGTATTTATGGGACTCGTTAATGCAAAAATATATTTAAAAAATCCTAAAGAAGGGGAATTTAGGGAAATGGAAGTTGATGCTATGGTCGACACAGGAGCTCTACACCTATGTGTCCCTGAAAGAGTGGCTATTCAGTTAAATTTAAAAGAACTGTATAAAAGGGAAGTAACAACCGCAGATGGAAAGGAACATCTATGTCCCTATGTGGGGCCTATCCAGGTTAAATATGAAAACAGAGGATGTTTCACAGGCGCTCTCGTTTTAGGAGATGAAGTGCTTTTAGGCGCTGTTCCCATGGAAGACATGGATGTCTTGGTGTCACCTGCGCAAAGAAAGCTTATTGTTAACCCCAAGAGCCCCAACATCCCCTCTTCTGTTGCTAAAGGTTTTAAGACAAAATAATGTTCTCATGTATGTAGCGAACCCTGACAAGCCAGCGCGAAGAACGCGCCTCCAAATATCAGGGCAGCTGATGTTGATAATGGAACAGCTGCAAATGACAAATTGATTATTTTCTAGCCGCTAAATACTCATACAAGCCATAACGTCTGTCCACATCCTTTTGTGCTTCTTCAAAAAGGCGTTTTGACTCTTCGGGCTTGGCTTTGGCCAGCATTTGGAATCTGTTTTCGTTTTTGAGGAACTCGGCCACTGGCACAGTGGGTTTTTTGGAATCCAGGATAAGCGGATTTTTGCCTTGGTCAGCCAATACAGGGTTATAACGATACAGCAGCCATTGACCTGTGTCCACAGCGAGTTTTTGGTTGCTCATGCCGGTGCCCATGTTAATGCCGTGCGCAATGCAATGGGAATAAGCAATGATCAATGAAGGCCCGTCATAAGCTTCAGCTTCTTGAAAAGCCTGCACTGTGTGCATATCCCTTGCGCCCATGGCCACACTGGCCACATAAATATTTCCATAAGACATGGCAATCATGCCCAAATCTTTTTTGCCGGCTGGCTTGCCTGCCATGGCGAACTTGGCCACAGCGCCGCGGGGTGTGGCTTTAGACATTTGGCCGCCTGTATTGGAATACACCTCCGTGTCCAACACCAGCACATTCACATTGCAGCCGCTGGCCAGCACATGGTCGAGACCGCCAAACCCGATGTCATAAGCCCAGCCGTCTCCCCCCAAAATCCATACGCTTTTTTTCACCAGCATGTCTGCTATATTCAATAAAAGGCCGGCTTCATTGGATTTGTTTTTATTCAATTTTTCCTTGAGCAAAGACACGCGCGCGCGCTGCTCTGCAATGCCGGCTTCTGTTTTTTGGTCAGCCTCCAAAAGGTTTTTGACCAAATCATCGCCAATGTCGCCGGACATTTTTTTCAGAAGCTCACAAGCAAACTCACGCTGCTTGTCTATGGCCAAACGCATGCCAAAGCCAAATTCAGCATTGTCTTCAAACAAAGAATTGGACCATGTGGGTCCGCGTCCGTCGCTGTTTTTGGTCCAGGGCGTGGTCGGCAGATTCCCGCCATAAATAGAAGAACACCCAGTGGCGTTGGCAATAGCTGCCCTGTCCCCGTATAACTGGCTCAACAATTTGACATAAGGGGTTTCACCGCACCCGGCACAAGCGCCTGAGAATTCAAACAAAGGCTTTTGCATCTGCTGGTCACGGATAATATTGAGTTTCAGCTTGCCTCTGTCCATTTCCGGCAAAGTCAGGAAAAAATCCCAATTGTCTTTTTCTTGCTCCCGAATCGGCGGCTGAGGCGCCATGTTAATGGCTTTGCGTGTTTTGTCTTCCTTGTTCTTGGCCGGACAGGCATTCACACACACTTCACATCCAGTGCAGTCTTCAGGCGCGACTTGAATCACATATTTCAGTCCAGCCCAATCCCGGTTTTTGGCATCCACGGATTTAAAAGTCTTCGGGGCTTTGTCCAAATGCTTGGGATCAAACACCTGGGCGCGAATGGCTGCGTGCGGGCACACCAAAGAACATTTGGCGCATTGAATACAGGTTTGCGGATCCCACACCGGAATCTGGAGGGCAATATTGCGCTTTTCCCATTGCGTGGTGCCTGTGGGAAATGTCCCGTCATTGCTGAACTGGCTCACGGACAGATTGTCGCCTCTGCCGGCAATGATCTCGCTCAACACGTTCTTGACGTAATCAGGGGCTTTGTCTG
>JANQER010000275.1 GCA_028278255.1 Elusimicrobiota bacterium
AAGCAACCGCGCAGGAGATGGCGCATAATGAAAAAGGAGTCTGAGCAATTTTTCGTGGTGGTAATCAAAACCAGCCGCAAGTCCCCTCATGCCTGATTCATAATGTTCAAGGGAATCGAGCTGATAAGAATCATGTCCGCCACATGGCCGCGGCAGTAAATGAACAAGCTGGCAATGAACACATTTAACAAGACAATGACTTCCCATGGCATCAACTATTCGGCCTTGAGACAATCGGCAAATTGTGCATTTAAAATCATTCAGTAAAGATTCTGACAATCAAACTCACCCCCATGCTGTCTGTTCACAAATTGATTGTATCACAAATCGTGACTACTCAGGTCAACAAAAAAACATATTGGAACCACGGATACACACGGATGAACACGGTAAATCCTGACAAGTATTTTTTAACTTAAAAAGAACCATAATATTTTCGTTTTTACCGTGTTTATCCGTGTTCATCCGTGGTTACCTGAGCAGTTACCACAAATCAGCCAAAAATAATGCGCCTTTTTCTCCAAACAAATTAAAAATATGATAGCATGACACACATGAAACACACACTCATGCCATTTTTAATATGTCCCGAATGCCGCCAGACATTAATGCTTTCAACATTTAAAGAACAGAATCACAAATCATGCGAAGTGATTGAGGGGTTGTTGACGTGTCAATCCTGCACTGCCGCCTATCCGATCATCGAAGGGATTCCTCTGTTCAATTCAAATTCTTTTTGTCTGCACGCGGAATTCGTCCGGAAATACGCAGACAAAATCCAGCAGTCCGCCCAACTGATTGACAAAGCAACAATCTTTTCAAAAATACACGGACAAACACAAGAGCGGTTTGGACACGAATGGATGAATTACCCGGGGCCGATGGCTGAAGACCGGAAAATCTTCCTAGAGGAAACCCAGATTCCGCAAAGCGATTGGGCAGGCAAGACCGTCCTGGATGCGGGCTGCGGCATGGGACGTTACACGCGGATTGCGCACGACCTCGGCGCCCATGTGATTGCCATGGACCTCAGCCACGCCTTGATCAGGCTTCAAGAGGCGGCATTTAACTCAGACCGCATGCACTTGATTCAAGGGAATCTTCTGTCAATCCCTCTGAAAGAGGAGTCCCTAGACACTGCTTATAGCATCGGCGTCATTCATCACACCCCCTCTGCCAAAGAAGCCGCTCGCCAACTGGCCAAAACAGTCAAACCAGGAGGACATCTCTCGTTTTGGGTGTATGGTACCGCTGGTTCATTTAAACATTTCCAAACCAACCCTCTGCGCAAAGACCGCACAGGACTGAAGAAAATAATTCTTCTCGCGTGGTTTATTGTGGGGATTCGTCAATTCATCAGCGATTTTCTTAGAGTTGTCACAATTCGTATTTCCCACAAATGCCTGTACTTACTGTGTTATCCTTTGGCCCTTTTGGGAAAAATTCCTTTCATCAAGTATCTCACTTTTTCAGTGCATCCTCTATGGCGCGTCCGCCTGCAGGAAAATTTTGACTGGCTGTCCCCTCCCTATCAAAGCCATCACACCAAAGAAGAAATCATTCAATGGATCCAAGAAGAAGGATTTGATCTTTTAAAAATTTTGCCTCATGGATTCGTCCCTAAACCCGGTGTTTTAGGGAAAAAAATGTCAATCCGCCCATCAGACATAAAAAAATGACAGCCATCAGGCTCACAAATAGTCCCATAAAAAACCAAACAGGCCTGTATAGAAAATGAATCTCACGGCAATTCTCAGGCAATTTGACAGAGCAGAAAATGCCCTTGTCTCTCTCAACATCCAACACATGGCCATTCCCAAAAGCCCGCCAGCCTGGATAATAAATTTCAGAAACATGCAATACACCTTGACCACTGTTTTCCCCTGTCCACACCTGATGATCAGGATTCCGTTGGTGCCGTTCCCAAGGCAAAACAGACTCCGCATCCCCATAAGAAAAATTCACATATCCCGGCGGAGAATGATTTTTAATTTTATACACAAACCAGGGATAGTCTTTTTTCATTAAAAGAGATTCTTTCTCTATTTGACGAGGCGCTGCGACCCACACAACGTTGAAAAAGCCAAGCCCTTCCAAAGCTGACTCAAAGTCAGGCGTTTGATAAAGCGCATACAGCCGGCGGGCCGAATAATTTGGGATAAAGGTGGTGCCAACAGGGTTCAATTGATAAATATGAAAAGGCAAAGACACAATGTTGTATAACCGATGACGCAAATCAACCCATGCGTCTGCCACACTCCTTCCTTGCCCTTTCATCAATGAAGAAGCTGCCGGAGACAAAAAAAACCTTCCCTTTTCACGATTGACCTGAACAGCGTCAATCCACTCTGGCTGCTGACGAAAAAAAGAATTTGGCAGTGTGGGATACATTTTGTATCCATAGACAAACAATTCAGTGAAAACAAAACAAAAAAGAATCATTTGCCATTTAAATGTTATTTTTTGACTAAGCACCTTAACAGAAAACACAAAAGCCAACAAACAAGACACAATCATAAACAAAGCATACTGCCCTGGATAACGCACCCACTGAAAAACGGGCACATGATGATACAAAAAACCATATAGGGGATTGTTTTTGCCCAAAGCCAAAAATGCGCCGACAACAAACAAGCCTCCCACAAACCACTTCCATTTTCTTTTCAAACAAACGAATGACAAGAGAGATAAGACAAACCCACCGATTCCTAAAAAGAAACAGTTATAAGAAGGGAATTTTTCTCCTAAAAAAGCGGATTCTTTCACAGTGCCGACCCACGGGCTGATGATCCCCAACAAATCAAATATTTCTAAACTATAAAGTGTGGAGCTTGAATATGAAAGGCCTTTCTGAAAGCGATGAGACAACAGAATGGTTTCAAGCGTGGGAAAAAGCTGCAAAGAACAAAGCCCAGCTGCCACCAGAGACGAAACAACCAACCATTTGAATAAAAACACTCTTCGAATCGACACAGCAGAAAATAACAACATTAAAAAAGAAAACCAAAGAAGAAAAGGCAAATAACCGCTCATAAAAGCAAAAGAAAATATCAAACCCAAAACAAAAGCAACAGGCGCAATGTCTCCCTTTTTTTTGCTTTTATAATAAAAACACACAAGGAATAAAAGCATAAAAGGCAGCCACATCAATGTCCCCATTGTGCCCACAAATTCAAGACGTCCCAGCCAAAAGCCATTGATGCACCATAAAACAGAAGAAAGCAATGAAAGCATTCTTGACCCCTTCATCAACCGGGCCAGCAAATACCCCCCCAAACCTGTGACAAAAAAATGAAAAACAGATAAAAGCTTGAAGGCAATCGCAAATGGGAACAAAAAGAAAAGCAAACTTCCCGGAGAAAAAAAGCTGGCCTGCGGGTCCCCCAGCCAAGGAACGCCGCCGGCTGAATAAGGATTCCAAAAAGGCAGATGTCCGGCCTGAATATTTTCAGCGGAAAAAACAAATCTGGGATGAACAAAATAGACGACATCCCGTGCAAAATAAGTGTATACTGTGAGCCACGTGTCCTTAAAAAAAAGGACCAGAAACCCGAAAAAAATCAACAAGACTATTCCATCTCTTTTGCTCATATAATGAAAAAATGACACATATAACCCCAAATTGTCAAGCGGGAAAATTTAATGATTTTTCTTTTTGATTTTGAAACCAAATTTGATATGATAAAAGATCTCACATCATTCTTTTAACATCCAAAAGAGCATGTGTGGCCGACAAAACACCTCGATCTGTTTGACTGAATACTTTTATCACTTAAGACAAGGGGATATCTTTCAAACAACCATTTTATTGTTAATCCCATAAGGAGGGGAAATGGATAAATATGTTGTCTTAAAAAAGTCAGATTTTAACGGCTTTATCAAAAGCCTCTCAAAGACTCAAAAAGTCATGGCGCCTGTTGCAAAAGGCAACAACAATTATGCTTTTGAAGAAGTGTCCAGCGGTGAGGAGATTTCAATCTCACATATTCCCACAATTCTTCCCCCTAAAAAGTATTTTATGCCGCAACGCGAGACGATTCTCGCCTTCAGCAAGAAAGAACATGAATGGAAACCTATTCTTGAGAAAGAGCCTCTTGTTGTTTTCGGTATTCATACTTGCGACTTGGAAGGGATTCAATTACTGAACAAAGTGTTCACCACTCCCCCGCAAGACACCAACTATATTAACAGGATGAATGACATCACCACCATCGGGCTGGAATGCAATGATTACTGTGACGAGTATGCCAGCTGCTGTGTTATGAACAACCACTTGCCGAATAGTGGCTACGATCTTTTTTTCACAGAGCTTTCAAATGATTTTATGGTCCATATCCTCACTGAAAAAGGGGAAAAAATAACGGGTGGCACACCGCTTTTTTCTGAGGCACAGAGTGCGCACCACAAAGCACTTGAGCAGTTGCGTTCCAAGAAGAAAGAGCTTTTCAAAGATGAAGTTGTTGTCCAAAACAATGAATTAAAGGAACTCTTTGCCCGAACAGTCCACAGCGCGGTCTGGGAAGACATCCAAAACCGCTGCGTGGCCTGCGGCAACTGCACAAATGTTTGTCCCACTTGCTATTGTTTTGATATCAAGGATGACATCAATCTAGACCTCAACACAGGCGTCCGCATCAGGTCATGGGATTCATGTCAAAATGAAACATTTGCCAAAGTGGCAGGCGGAGAAAATTTCCGGGAAGAGCGCGGCAGCCGGCAAAGGCACCGGTATATGCGAAAATTCAACTATTCAATCGGAAAATTTAATAAGTATTTCTGCACAGGCTGTGGCCGGTGCAGCAGAACATGCATGGCCAAAATCAACCTCAAAGAAACCATTAATTCCTTAGCAGGAGAAAAAAAATGACTCAGGCACTCTTAACAGAATCCGGTTACGCCACTCAGACCGGGAAAATACTTCACACGGAGCAAATGACAAAACTTGAGAAGTTTTTTGAAATCTCTCTCCCAGGCGGGAAGGATCTCAATCATGCGCCGGGACAATTTGTCATGGTGTCAATCCCTGGGATCGGAGAGGCGCCCATCTCTGTTTCTTCTTCCCCCACAAAAAAAGCCTCTTTTGATCTCGTTGTCAGAAATGCCGGGATCCTAACAGGCGCCATGCACAATCTTGAGGAAGGCGACACAGTAGGAATTCGCGGTCCTTTTGGCCGCGGCATTGACACAAACCTATTAAAAGGAAAAGACATTCTCATGGTGGCCGGTGGATGCGGATTTATTCCGATGCGCTCCTTGATCAACTATGTTTTGGACAATCGTGACAATTTCAACAGCGTACATGTTCTTCTGGGCTGCAAAACACCGGCAGACAGACTTTTCCTGCACGAGACAGCCAATTGGGAAAAAAGGAAGGACCTTGATTTTCAGTGCACTGTGGACAAAGGAGACGCTGAATGGAAAGGGCGCGTGGGACTTATCACAAAATTGATTCCAGATGTGTCCATCACTCCTTCAAGCACATATGCTGTAGTGATCGGCCCGCCTATCATGTATAAATTCGTCATAAAGGAATTATTGAATAAAAACATACCGGACAATCAAATCATTTTGTCTTTGGAACGGCACATGAAATGCGGTGTGGGGAAGTGCGGCCACTGCCAGATCAATCAAAAGTATTGCTGTCAGGATGGACCCGTGTTTACTTATGATGAACTAAAAGAACTTAACGAGGCGATATAATATGAAAAAAACAAAAGTTGCTTTTTTTGATTTCAGTTGTTGTGAGGGATGCCAATTACAGGTCGCCAACATGGGCGAAGCTCTTTTGGATGTGCTTGACCTGATTGAAGTTGTCAACTTTCGGGAAGTCATGTCTGAGCGCTCAGATGATTATGACGTGGCTGTGGTGGAAGGAAGCATCACTTCTCCGCACGGCGTTGAACGCATCAAAAAAATTCGTTCCATTGCCAAAGTTTTGATTGCCTATGGATCCTGCGCCACCATCGGCGGGGTCAATGGCATGAAAAACAACTTCGAGCTGGAAGACATCAGAAAATATGTGTATCAAGACAGTGCTCATCATTTTCACACCATCCCGACACGTGCTGTCCACCAAGTGGTGCCTGTGGACTATTTTGTGCATGGCTGCCCTGTGTACATTCCGGAATTTGTCAAAGTACTAAAATCCGCTTTATCAGGACTTCCGTATCGTGTACCTGATGACGCTGTTTGCACAGAATGCAAACTCAATGAAAATGTGTGTATGTATGAAAAAGGCATCACTTGCTTGGGCCCTATCACGCGCGCAGGTTGCAATTCTTGGTGCGTCAACAACGGCAACATATGCTATGGATGCCGCGGCATGGTGACCAATCCAGCCCAAAAAGGACAAAAAGATATCCTTGACAGGTATCAGATCCCAATGGAATGGATTGAAAACAAAATGAATATGTATAACAAGGCAAGAGAAAACGATTTAGCAGAGGAGAAAAAAAACAATGAGCAGAAATGTTAAAATCAATGTAGAATACCTCACCCGTGTCGAGGGACATGGAAATATCGTTGTCAATGTGAAAGAGAACAAACTGGAAGATTGTCGTTTGGACATTGTGGAATCTCCGCGATTTTTCGAGGGGATGCTGAGAGGCCGATCTATATTCGAAGCTCAGCATATCACAAGCCGTATTTGCGGCATCTGCTCCTGCGGGCACACATTGGCCTCCATTCAAGCCGCTGAAAGCGCTATTGGTTTTACCCCCTCCGAGCAAACCACTCAATTACGGAAACTTTTGCTCCATATGGAAACATTGGACAGCCATATTCTGCACATCTATCTTCTTGTGGCCCCGGATTTATTAGGGGTTAAGAGCTTTGTCCCATTGATCAACACACACAATGAAGTGGTGCGCCGGGCCCTGCGCATGAAAAAAATGTGCAATGATTTATGTGACATATTGGTGGGCCGGCATGTACACCCCATTTCCTGCATTGTGGGCGGATTCACCAAGCTCCCACAGGAAAAAGAACTTGATGCCATGATGGACTTGCTTCAAAAAATACAGGCCGACATGGAAAAAACCGTTGAATTGGCTGCCACTCTTAAGTTTCCGGAATTCCAGCGAGAAACAGAATATGTGGGATTGGTCAATGACTCGGATGAATACCCGTTTTTAATGGGGGACGTGGGATCAACGGACGGACACCGGGTCAAAAAAGAAGAGTATCGCAGAGTCACCAATGAATTTATTGTGCCACACTCTTCAGCCAAACATGCCAAATGGAATAGATCTTCCTATATGGCAGGCGCTTTGGCGCGGCTCAATCTGAATTATAAAAAACTTCATCCCAAAGCCAAAGCCCTGGCTGACCAATTGGGTCTTAAACCTCTTGTGACAAATACTTTTCTCAACACAGCGGCTCAATTGGTGGAGAGCGTGCATTGTGTAGAAGATTCCATTCGTCTCTTGAATGAATTTAAAGAAAAAGGGGTGGATCAAAAAGAAGCCGTGTCTGTGGGATTAAATGAAAAAGGTGTGATTCCCCTTAAAGCAGGCATAGGCGTGGGCGCTGTGGAAGTGCCCCGAGGCATACTGTTCCATGAATATGAAGTGGATGACAAAGGCAAAATTATCAATGCCAATTGTATTATCCCCACATCCCAAAATGTAAACAACATTGAACATGATATGAAAAAAATTGTGCCGGAAATTCTGGACAAAACAGATGAACAAATCACGCTTCTGCTTGAAATGCTTGTACGCGCGTATGACCCGTGCATATCCTGTTCAGCGCATTTCCTCAATGTCAAATTCATTAACCGATAAATGTTTCAATGACTGCGTCATTGAAACATTTATGCAAGCGGGCGCTGTCATCAAATCCTCAACATTTGTATTTTTCCGCTCATTCGTTTAATTCTGGCAAACTAAAGTTATGAAAAAGGAAATTGAAGAAGCTCTTCGGCCAGGGACAGGGGTCACACTCATTATAACAGCAGGCAATTCCTTTAGACAGGACGATGGGGTGGGGCCTTATATTGCTTCTGGAATCCGGCCCACTTCCACGCTCAAAGTCATCAATGCCGGTTATACCCCTGAAAACATTATTGAAGAGGCTGTGTCATTAAACCCGCAATCTATTGTGTTTATTGATGCAGCGGATTTTAACAGTCAGGCAGGCGACATTCGTCTTATCCCGGAAGAATCCATCCCGGAAACAACCGTCAGCACACACATGATACCACTGAACATCATTTCCCGTCTCATTGCGGACAGTATAAAATCAAAAATCGCTTTCATAGGCATCCAGCCCAAATCCACACAATTCGGTGAAGACATGTGCCCTGAAGTCAAATCGGCCGCAGACACAATTGTCAGGACAATCCATCAGGGATTCGGCCGGCCCACACTGTGATATTGATACCCCATAGCCGCCATAGAGGCGGGCTCATAAAGATTTCTGCCATCCAGGAAAACAGGGGTTTGCATGTGGGTTTTAATGCGCTTTAAATTCAATTTTTTGAATTCTTCCCATTCTGTGGCCAGCAAAACAGCATCTGCTTTCTGAGCTGCCTCATAAGGATTTTTGCAGTAAACCACATTTTTCAAAATGGATTTGGCTTTGGGCATTGCCACTGGATCATAAACACGCACCACGCTCCCTTCCTGAAGCAATTTTTCAATAATACTCAGTGCAGGCGCATTGCGCAAATCATCCGTATTGGGCTTAAATGCCAGTCCCCACACACCCACAACCTTGCCTTTTAAATTCCAAAGGGCTTTTTTGAGCTGCTGAATAGCCCAATTGTGCTGATCCTCATTGATTTTTTGTACAGTTTTAAGGAGATCAAAATGATAGCCTGATTGTTCAGCCATTTTGATATACGCTCTTAGATCTTTGGGGAAACAAGATCCGCCGAATCCAAGACCGGCTTTTAAAAAGGATTTGCCGATTCGCGGATCCATCCCCATACCCTGGGCCACCAAATTCACATCAGCCCCCACGCATTCACACACATTGGCCACAGCATTGATAAAAGATATTTTGGTGGCCAAAAAAGAATTGGATGAATGCTTAATCAGTTCCGCACTCTTAATATCCGTGACCAGTAATTTTCCTTTAAAAGGCGCATACAGTTCACGCATCATCTTATCGGCACGCTTGGAATCCACGCCAATCACAATCCGGTCAGGCTTTAGAAAATCTTCCACTGCACTTCCTTCCCGTAAAAATTCCGGATTAGACACCACATCAAACCCGTTATGTTCTTTTCCATATAGACGCATGGTTTGCTTGACTTTTTCCCCTGTATTCACAGGCACTGTGGATTTCTCCACCACCACTGTGTATCTTTTCATGTTTTGCGCCACTTGCTTGGCCACTGTTTCCACATAAGACAGGTCAGCTTCGCCATTGGGCAAAGGAGGCGTATTGACTGCAATAAAAACAATTTCCGCTCTATCCAAGCCTTCCAACAAACGATCCGTAAAAAAAAGACGTTTTAACCGACTGTTTTTCACCACAACCTTATCCAAACCAGGTTCATAAATCGGAATAACGCCGCGGCGCAACATTTGGACCTTTTTTTTATCGCTGTCCACACACACCACAGAATGCCCGATTTCTGCCAAGCAGGCGCCTGTCACCAAACCCACATATCCAGTCCCTATCACAGCCACATGTTTTTTCAAAGCGAACTCCTTATCATTGACTTTTTAAAAATATTATTTTTCAATAATGAATTTTATAAATTTTTCCTGCCATATCACAACAATTTATTTTGACAATAATATCCTTGCGCATTCTGTGTCCCATTTTTTTATTGTCAATCTCAGTATTCATCTTCACGGTCAGGGTACATCTGCTTTTCCTCTTCTGATACCAGGTCTTTCTTTTCTTGCATGACGGCTTTTAAATCAAGACGAACAAAAAACTCATGAATATTCGGACGTTCGTTGAGCTCAATGCGCATACGCCAGCAATGAAGATCCCTTTTAATGGTCAGCATCTTGTCTGTGATCTGCACTGCGCGGTAATTGGCTTTTCGTCTGGCCTTGGCGTGATACCGGATTTCCCCATCCACCCACCACCCTTTCGTCAAATGAAAAGAAGCCCTGTGAAAGACGCGCAGTTGACCAGTTCTCCCAGCATTGTAACTGTAACCTGACCGGAGACGAAAATCACTGGATGAGCCAAGACTAAATGAAAAATGAGTGGCTTGGGGCCTGCGGGCTGGATACAAAAGATGTGTTTGTCGATAATAAACAGAAGCCCACCGCACCGGCCGAAACCTTATATCAAACGTCGGCGGGGTGGTTTTCCGTCTGACACTCTTGATGGTTTCCCCATACACTTTGGTCAAATCATAGCCGGTTCGCAATGTCGCCCACAAACGCATCCCCTTTCGCAATGACATAAAAAAACTAATCTCATTGGCCTCCAATCCTTCGTCCAAAGCCCCATGGTCTCTTGAGAAGGTATTGGCTGTCCAACGCACCCGGTATGTGTGTTTCAGATCATAATCCAATGACCGGCTCACCCTATGCCGAAAAGACAAGCCTGTCAATCCGTGCCCCACCCGCAAATCAGCTTGATCAATGGTATCCCCCATATCACGCCAGGATCGCCACTGCTGGGACGTTCCCACAGAAGGCGCAAAAGTGATATTCTTTGTGACTCTGATATTCCGCCGGATAGTCAATGATGTGTACCCGCTGTGAAGGAACAAATTCTTGTCTTCATAAAAAGGATTTTCATCCAAAGGATATGCCTGCGGACGCGTGTACTCATGTTTATAATTGGCATTCCAGCTTAAATCAAAACCACTGGTTCCCAGTTTCAAGGGAGAGGTCTGGATGCTCAATTGTGGAGCCAAAGTCCTTTGCTGAACAAACCCTTCCCGGCCCTCATCATAAACGCGATCGTGCCCAAACAACAATCTGGCTGTGTATTTGGGGTTCTGATAGGTCAGCGCCATATCTGATTTTGCTTCCCGCCGGGACCTATAATAATCATCCTTGTAAAAATAGTTATTAAACTCAGAATCACTCACAAACAGGCCATTGGCGTGCACAGCCCAGCGGGCGTTCAGTTGCTGAGAATGCGTCATATACATGTTCCATCTTTTGGACAAAGACACATGATCCTTAATATAATATCCATTGACTGTTCCAATCACATCCGGACGGGTGTAAGTATACTCAGCACCGTATCCTTTTCCAGAGATCTCAAAATAATCCCATTTCAATCTGGCACGTGTATTGTCTGTCAATCTATATATCAAAACCGATTCAGTAAAATATCCATGGTAAGAACTATGCCCTGGATGAACTGTCAAAGCCCATCGTTTGTATTTCAGATTGCGTGTATAAAAAGGCATAAACAGTACAGGACTCTTCCCCAACACCAAAGAAGGGGCCAAAACATTGGCTCTTTGTTTGGTCTGACAAAAAACCTTCCAAGCCCGAAAATGATAGTGCGGTGGATAGAGATCACAACTGGTCACAGCTGCTTGGGACATCCGGTAACGGTTGGGGGCTGTACGAATAATCCGACGCCCCCAAATACGCCACACAGGATCTTCCACATAGCCATTGATCAAGGTCCCTGTGGATTGGGCCCAATCATAAAACGCCTGGTCAGACAGCATTAATATATTTCCATCAAAGAGAAAAACATCACCAAAAGCATTGGCGGTCTTGCTTGATGTGTGCACATGAATTTCATCAGCCATCATACGCGTTCCATTCGATGTCATGACCACATTCCCTCTGGCCGTCACAATACTATCAGTTGAACGAAACTCCAAATAATCGCTCGTTAAAGTAGAAGAACTGTATGTCATTTTCTCTTGTGCAGAAACAAAAGCATCTGTAAAAAGCGCTAAAAATATTACCAAGAAAAAACAATATAATTTATTTTCACTTTTACTCATCTCTAGTCATACCTTATTCAACTGTATTCGCCCCTATAGATTGGAGCGCATCCCCCACCAAATAGAGAGAGCCGGTGATCAAAACCGACCCAGCACTCTTTTTAATCTCTCGCCAGGCTTCCGTAAAACTTTCAAAAGCCCTAGCAGGCCGATAACCCCGCCACAAATCAGCCATTTTTTTCGAATCACATGATCTCTCAGCAGACAAAGATACCGTGAATACTTCTTGAACAATAGGCTTCAATAAACGAATCATCCCCACTGCGTCCTTGTCTTGCAAACAGCCGAATATCAACCGGACTTTTTTAGACTTCCAGGGGGAATTTTTATATGTTGAGACAAGAGCTCTCACAGCGTCTTTATTGTGCGCGCCGTCCAATATAGCAACAGCTGAGGAATGCCTCGTTTTCCAGATGTTGTCAATTATCTGAAAACGACCCGGCCAAACAACAGAAAACAAACCTCTTCTGATATGCTTTTCAGACAAAGCCCATCCTTGACGACGAAGACTTTCACACACCCCCACTGCCAATGCCGCATTGCTGACTTGATGTTTCCCCATAAGAGGAATACGGAGCGCCTGATAGTGACAGCCAGGAAATGAGACATCAAACATCTGGACACCCTTGTGCCAATCACGTGTATTCTCTGACACATGGATATCCTTTCCCAAAAACAATGTTGGAATCATATTCGCTTGGCAAAAGAACTGGCCGGACCGGCGCAGAAAAGGAGGGACAGATTGAATCAAAGGCGTTCCAGGCCTGGCAATACTTCTTTTTTCAGAATAAATATTGATCAGTTTTGACCCCAGCCATTTCATGTGATCATAACCGATTGAAGTGATGGCTGTTGCCTCTGGCGCTGGAAGAGCATTTGTGGCATCCAATCGCCCCCCCAATCCGACTTCCACAACAGCAATTTGCACAGACATTGTATGAAAGCATAGAAAAGCAGCCAAAGCCTGCCATTCAAATTCCGTCAACAATACACCATACCGTCGGCACAAAGAATCCGCTTTTTTTGCACAACGATTCCACATGGCAGGTGCTATTTTTTTTTGATCAACCTTCACTCTCTCGCAAACATCAACAAGATGAGGGGATGTAAAAAGGCCGGTCCGGTATCCTGCCGAATGCAGGATGTTTTCCACCAAGGCAGATACTGACCCCTTGCCATTCGTGCCTGCCACAAGAACTGTTGAAAAGGAATCCTCAGGATGCCCCAAGATCTCCAATGCTTTGGAAATACGATTTAAACCAAGACGAATAGGAGAAGATTTTATCAACGGGATTTTAGTTCACCTGATTCTCTCATATTTTTGCGGGCCTTCATAAAAAACCCAAAAAGTCTGATAAGAGTTTCCTTGAGCTGATGTCTTTCCACAACTAAATCAACCATGCCATGCTTCAACAAAAACTCAGACTGCTGAAACCCCTGTGGAAGAGTTTGCCGGATTGTCTGCTCTATCACACGCGGCCCTGCAAATGCCACCAAGGCTTTGGGCTCAGCCACAATAATATCTCCCAACATGGCAAAAGAGGCTGTGACGCCTCCGGTGGTGGGATCCACCACCAATGAGATATACGGCAAACGCGCTTTTTCCAATAAGCCCAGAGCTGCGCTTGTCTTGGCCATTTGAAAAAGAGACAAAATCCCCTCCTGCATACGCGCCCCGCCGGAAGATGACACAATCAACAAAGGCAATTCATGTTCAATGGCATATTCAATTGCCATTGTCACTTTCTCGCCCACAACACTTCCCATGCTGCCCCCCATAAAACCGAAATCCAATGCCCCGACCACGATACGCTGCGGACCCAACTGGCCTTCTCCTATCACAACAGCTTCTTTCATTCCGGTTTTTCTTTGGCCATCTTCCAACCGGTTTTTGTACGGCGCTGTGTCTGAAAAGCGCAATGGATCTTCTGGTTCAATCATAGAAGCGATTTCCTTAAAAGCATCCCCCAACAGCATGGCAATGCGCTCTCTGGCGCTGACGCGCATATTATGTCCGCATTTTGAACAGATTTTTAAATTCTTGTCCAACTCCTTGTTATAAATAATATGTTCACATTTTGGGCACTTGGCCCACAATCCTTCAGGAACTGATTTTTTCTTGCCTGACTCATGAAATGGCATAGAACCTCCCGTCACTAAATTTTTGATTTTAGATTTTTGATTTTAGATTGAATACTCAATGCTTTTCCCAATGAACGACGAAGGGATTGAATAAATGGGCGAATCGGTTTCTTCTTTTTAATGCGATTAATCAAGGCAGACCCCACAATCACACCATCAACATGCCGAGAAAACATTCTGGCTTGCTCCGGGCTGGAAATACCAAAACCAACAGCTACTGGAACAGGAGAAACTTGTTTCAACTTTTTTAAAAATGGCATGACACCCATGGGCAATTTTTGTCTGGCGCCAGTCACGCCTGTCAATGAAACAGCATAAAGAAATCCTTGGCTTTGTTCAGCCAACCACTTTTTCCTATTGTCTGGTGTTGTGGGGGCCACCAAAAATATCAGATCGATGCCATAAGCAGATAATATCTTCCTCAAAGGCACTGACTCTTCAGGAATCATATCAGGGACAATCAAGCCATCCACCCCTGCCTCAGAAGCTGCTTTGGCAAAATCTAAAAATCGCATATGATGAATCGGATTCAAATAACTCATTAGAACAATAGGAATCTGTGAAGATTTTCGAAATGTTTTCACCCACTTCAACACAGCAGAAAGCGTTATTCCTTTTTTCAAAGCTTGGCAAGAAGAAAATTGAATGGTTGGCCCATCCGCGATCGGATCTGAAAAAGGCACGCCGATTTCAACAATATCCGCGCCTCCTTTTTCCAAGGCTTTGACCAGCGGGGTCATCCCTTGAAGAGAAGGATAGC
>JANQER010000284.1 GCA_028278255.1 Elusimicrobiota bacterium
TTTTATTATAATATCTTCATATGACAACCAAAAAACGTGTGGTGGTTAAAATTGGGACTGCTGTTTTGAGCCGGGCTGAAGGCGGGCTTAATATGGGCCGAATCCGAAGCCTGGCTGAAGAAATGGCTGAGATTCAGAAGGACGGGTATTCTGTGCTGCTGGTCAGTTCAGGCGCGATTGGCGCCGGTATGGACAGCTTTGGTTTTCAGCAAAGACCCACTGTTCTGCGGGACAAACAGGCTGTGGCGGCTGTGGGTCAAGTGATTTTAATGGAGGCTTATAAGAATGCTTTTGCCCGCCACAATGTCACAGTGGCGCAAATGCTGTTGACCCAGGCTGATTTGGAAGACCGTACCCGTTATTTGAACGCGCGTCATACACTCAGTGCGCTTTTGAACCGAAAAGTGATCCCTGTGATCAATGAAAATGACACTGTGTCCACTGAGGAAATTCAATTTGGCGACAATGATTCCTTGGCCGCTATGGTGGCTGTGAAAATGGAAGCCAAAACATTGTGTCTGCTCACGGATGTGGAAGGCTTGCTCACAGGCACAGGGGACAATGCCAGAATTTTGCCTGAAGTCTTTCAGCTGACGCCTGATATTGAGGCGCTGGTCAGCGCCAAAACCGGATCCCATAAGAGCGCCGGCGGCATGGCCAGTAAAATTCAGGCGGCGCACAAAGCCATGTCCTCGGGCGTGGAAACTTGGATTGCGTCCGGCCGCCGTATGAATGTGGTGCATGAAATATTGAAGGGACAGGGGATTGGAACATGTTTCCAGCCCCAGCAAGACACGCCATTGAATGCGCGTAAACGCTGGATTGCTTTTGGCAGGCGCGTCAAAGGGGCTGTTTATTTGGATGACGGCGCTGTGAACGCCCTTGTTCACAACAAACGCAGCCTTCTGCCTTCAGGCGTTGTCCGCGTAGAAGGCCAGTTCAATGCCGGGGACACTGTGCGTCTGATGAACAGCGCAGGCCGGGAAATGGCGCGCGGTTTGATTGCTTATTCATCGCACGACACCAAAAAAATACGCGGCAAAAAATCCATAGAAATTGAAAAAATCCTGGGCCACCCTGCCCCTGCAGAAGTCATTCACCGCAACAACCTGGTGGTTCTATAAAATCACACCATTTCTTCCGGGTCCACGTCCACTGCCAGGCGCATATATTTCGGCGGGTGATACTGATGCAGGGTGTGGAGGATTTTTTCCAAATGCCGGTCCGGTGTTTTAATAATGACCTGCCATTGGATGAACCCTTTCCGTTGTTTGTAAAAGGACGGGGCCGGCCCCAGCAGAGACACTGCATCAGGGAGTGAATGATTTTCCAGCCAGGTCATTAATTCTTCACCGGCTTTTTCAGCTGTTTCGGGTTTTCGGGAACGCAGCAGCACATGAATCATCCTGACAAATGGAGGATAGTCCATTTCTTTCCGGAAACTCAATTCCTGCTCGGCAAAAGATTGATAGTCGCAGCTCACCGCCGCTTGAAGCGCATAATGACCGGGATTTCTTGTCTGAATAAGCACAGATCCCGGAATATGTGCGCGCCCGGCGCGGCCTGACACTTGTGTGATCAGCTGAAAGGTCCGTTCCCCGGCACGGAAATCAGGGAATCGTAGTGTTCGGTCCGCATCAATCACGTTCACCAAAGTCACGCACGGAAAATCCATGCCTTGGGCAATCATCTGCGTGCCGATCACAATGTCCACGGATTCTGATTTAACGGAATCATAAGCCTGGTGGTGCGCATGGCGGCTTTGCGTGGTGTCCCTGTCCCACCGCAAAAGCCGGGCTTTGGGGAAAAGAAGTGACATGTCTGAAAAGATTTTTTGTGTGCCCAGGCCTCTGATCTTGATGGTTGGTTTTTGGCAGGACGGGCACTTGTCAGGCAATTTTCGCTTATAAGAACAATAATGGCAGCGCAGCAGATCTTTTTCCGGCTGCTTTTTTTCTTGGGAATCATATGAATTGTCTTTTTTATGATACACAAGGCTCACTTCACATTTCGGGCATCTGGCTTCCCATCCGCATTCTTGACAAAGAAGATAAGTGGCAAACCCGCGGCGATTCAGGAAAATAATGGACTGTTCCTCCTTCTCAAGGCCTTCTTTCAAAGACTGCACCATTTTGTCGGACATATACCAGCCCTTGTTCTCGCGCATGTCCACGAGCGTCAGCCGGGGAAAAACCTGATTGAGCACGCGCTGCTTCATCTCCACAAGGGTCAGTTCTCCGTCCAATGCTTTTTTGTAAATTTCCATGGAGGGCGTGGCGCTCCCGAAGATCACAACGGCATTGTGTGATTTGGCTTTTTCCATGGCAAGAGCGCGTGTGTGATAGTGGGGGGTGGAATCTTGTTTGTAAGATGTGTCATGCTCTTCATCTACGACAATCAAACCCAGATGCGGCATAGGCGCAAACACAGCGGAACGCGGCCCCAGCAAAACCCGGCATTCCCCTTTTAGTGTTTTTTGCCAGATCCGCCATCTGGCATTGCGTGAGATCTGGCTGTGCCACACCTCCACAAATTCACCAAAACGGCTTTTCAAAACATTTTGCATTTGAGGCGTCAGGCAGATTTCAGGCACAAGGAAAACAGCGGAACGGCTGTGTTTCAGGGTTTCTGAAATTGCGCGCGCATAGACTTCGGTTTTGCCGGCGGCTGCCGGGCCCTGCAGCAAAAAAGCATGATAAACGCCTTGAGACACAGCCGGAAGAATCTTATGGCAGGCAGACGTTTGGTCAGGGGTCAATATCAACTCATCAGGCGGAGCAGCAGGGGGTGGAGGCGGGGGAACAACTTTGTCTCTTTTCGGGGGCAGCTGTTTGCCCACGGGAAGCACTGTAAAAACAGCCTCGCCAAAAGAACAAAAATACCTTTTGCTTATCCATTGAGCCAAATCAAAATCACGTTGGCTCACAACCGGATCCTGGTCAATGATCTTTGCAATCGGCTTGAGTGCAGACACAGGGAAAGATCCCTCAAATTTGTGATAGACCCTCAAAACCATGCCAATCTGCATGCCCTTTTTCCCAAAAGGCGCCAGCACCCGCTGGCCAGGCTGAATCATGGGGGCAAGATTTTGCGGAACCGCATAATCAAACCCGCGCGAAACCGGAATAGCAAAAACAACTTCAGCAAACATAAATTATTCCTCGAGAAAACACATATCACAAATCGAAGACCACAGACCATAGACCGAAGACCACAGACCTTTTTTACAAACAGGGCGTCTGGTTCAATTTCCGCAGCGGCATTTGAAAATCACCGATTATCAACGATGGTTTCTTAAAGTCGACACTCCTTTGCACTTTTTTGTACATCAATCATTGACGACAATATTGTGCAACTGAAAATTTTGGGTTAGTCTATGGTCTTCAGTCTTCGGTCTCTGGTCTCTGGTCTCATATAATTTGTTTCTCAGATTTTTCATGTCTTCCCATACAAATTTTTTCAATCCGGGATCCCGGAGAAGCGCAGAGGGGTGATAAGTGGGAAGCAGTTTAATGGTGAGATCAGATGTTCCTTCAGGCGTATAATCAAACCATTGTCCGCGCAAGGCCGTGATCCCGCGGGAAGTCTTGAGCAAAGCTTTGGTGGCCACAGCGCCCAGCGTCACAATAAACAATGGGCGTATCAGACGAATCTGTTGCATCAAAAAAGGCGCACACACAGCCATTTCTTCCTGCACAGGAGCACGATCATTCATTGTTTTATCCGGTTTGGAGGGGTCAATCATAGGATGACACTTCACCATATTGGCGATGTACACCCACTTCCAAGATTCTTCTGAAGGGCGTCTGGACAAATGAATGGAGGCTAAGATTTTATCCAGCAGTTGGCCGGCCGGTCCCACAAAAGGCTCTCCTTGACGGTCTTCCATCAAGCCAGGCCCTTCGCCAATAAACATAATGCGCGCTTTTGGGTTTCCAACGCCAAACACCAATTTATGACGGCTGGCCCCCAGCCCGCAGCGCTGACAATCTCCTATATGCTCACGCAAACACTCAAGAGTCTGCACAGATGGCAGTGCCATCTCTTCTTCTGTTTCCACTGCGGTACGCTCCATCTCCGAAACTGATTCCCGAGTCACGGGAGTGACATCATGGTCACCATAACACCCCAAAACAGAGGATTGCCTGGCTTTCACCTCCGCCCGCAACCCCTTCACAATACACAACAGTTCCTCTCTCATCATTTATCCTTGTTTGATTATTGTTCCTTGGTCATTGGTTATTATTTGGTTATTGTTTCTTGGAATTTGGTTATTTCCGGTTTGACTCTCTCAAATCCCTTATAGCACCCAAAATTTTCCCGGCCAAAACCTCTTTGGACACATGTTTAAAAGCACACATGGCCCCAAACCGCGGAATCACCCAGGCCGATGTGTTTTGCTTGTTCAAAGCCGCAGGTTTATTGGCCACGATCAAGTCCAGATTTTTTGACTGCATTTTCAATCGCGCATTCTGAATCAGATTCTCTGTTTCTAAGGCAAATCCTGCCACCAAAGGCAGAGGCCCTTTTTTCTTCTGAGAGATCGTCAGCAAAATATCAGGATTGGGTTTGAGTTTCAGGGTGAGTGAATTCTTTTGACATTTGGACTTTTTAAGTTTGGCGGTTGAACAATGAACCGGTTTCCAATCAGCCACAGCAGCAGCGCCGATAAATATGTCTGCAATCAGCCCGTGTGTCAAGGAGGCTTGAAGCATTTGATCAGCTGATTGCACTGGCACAAAAAAAACATATCGGGGAGGTTTTAAAGACGTGGGGCCGGAAATCAAAACCACTTTGGCCCCCTGTTTTTGTGCTTCATGTGCAAGTGCATATCCCATACGGCCGGAAGAGTCATTGCTCAAATATCGTACAGGGTCAATGGCTTCACGTGTGGGGCCTGCTGTCACAACTACTTTTTTCCCATGCCAGAAAAATTTGCTGTGGGTTTTATGGGAGAGGTTTAATCGCATGGGCTATGATATGTTTTTATGCAGTATTTCTGTGACTTGCTCAACGATTTTAACAGGCTCTTCCAGGCGTCCCAGCCCCTGCTCCCCAGAGGCAGAGGCGCCTTTGACCGGTCCGATCAGGTGATATCCATAACCGCGGCATATGCCCGCATTTTTTTTTGTGGCAGGGTGCAGCCACATGGGTTCATGCATGGCAGGCGCCAGAAAAACCGGCACACGTGAGGCCAAAATAAGAGTTGTGAGCAGATCACCGCAAAACCCGGCAGCCAGCTGCGCAATGAGATGCGCTGTGCACGGGGCAGCCACAATCGCGTCTATTCGATGCGCCAGAGACACATGAGTGATCTCCTTGTTGGACCGGTCAAACATGTCCTGCAGCACAGGTCTTTTGCTCAGGGTCGTCAAAGTGAGCGGGGTGATAAATTCTGCGGCAGAGGTTGTCATCACGCAGGTCACATTGGCGCCTGCCTCTTGAAAGCGGCGCACAAGATCAGCCGCTTTATAAGCTGCAATGCTCCCTGTGACTCCCAAAACAATTTCACGATTTTTTAGCGGCGTCTGAGGCATTGTTGACTCCACATCTGATGAATAACCAATAACCAAGGAACAATAATCAAACAATAACCAAATTCCAAGAAACAATAACCAATGACGAATGACCAATCACCAATGGCCAATCATATCGATATCTTGTCTTTTTTGTCTCCGTCTTTCAGAGAAATGCCTTTTTCTCGTGCGGCTTTGGAGACTGTGTCCATAAACTTCTTTTCTTTTTGCACAGGCGGCAGCTTTTCAATGGTTTCCGGGGCCACTTGGCCGGTGAGAATTTCTTTGAGGGCTTTGTTCACCAGTTCCTGCACCGGCAGGGTTTCCTGATCACGGGTCTTTATTTCATATGCCCATCGCGTGGCCAAAGACACCAAACGATATTTTTCCTTGGAGCAATTCAACAGCATCTCTTTCAAGGATTTGCTTTTTTTGTCAGCCTTCACATCTTTCTCATCTGTCTTGTTTTTCGTCTCAGTCACAGGAGGTCTCCTTGTCTAAAATTTTTGATTTGCGATTGCCGATTTTAGATTTAAAATCCGAAATCAAAAACCCGAAATCAAAAACCTATTTTTTAAGTTCATTCAGTTTGTCCAGCAGCTGCGGTGTCCGCTGCTGCTCGGCTTGATAAATCGAGGACAAATCCTCAATGGCTCTTTCCAAGTTCTCATTCACAACCAAATAATCGTATTTCTCGGCGCTGACAATCTCCTGGCGGGCATTTTTCAGGCGCACGGCAATGTCTTTTTCATCATTTTCCCCTCGTGCGCGCAAGCGTTTTTCAAGGGATTCCCAAGTGGGCGGCGTCACAAAAATCAGCACACAGTCAGGAATTGCTTTTTTAATGGCCAGCCCGCCTTGTGTGTCTATATTAAGTATAACATTTGAGCCGGCCGCCAGCATCTCCATCAAATGATTTTTCGGCGTTCCATAAAGATTGCCATGCACATGCGCCCATTCCAGCAGTTCATTTTTGGCGATTTTTTTTTGAAATTCTTCTTCGGCTAAAAAATAATAATCCTGTCCTTCTTTTTCGCTGGGCCGCGGCGCCCGGGTGGTGCATGTAATGGAAGGGCGCAGGTCAGGCCACTTGTCAAGCAAAGCCTGGCAAATAGTGGACTTCCCAGCGCCGGATGGCGCTGAAATAACAAACAATAAACCTTTTGGCATGATATTTTGAAAGGATATTCCGTACGATTGGATATTTCTATATATTATATCTTTTTCTGCATCTCTCTGCAATGCATTTATACTCATTTTCAAATGCATTTTAAAGGGAGAAAGGGTTATTTGTGAATGAAATTACTCTTAATTCAGGTCTTCCTGCTATATGTCTTATAGTGAACTCAAAAATTTTTCAAAATCTTCCGGCAGTGGGGCCTCAAACGTATGTTTTTTGCGTGTGTGGGGGTGGGTGAATGTCAGAGACAGTGCGTGCAAAAGAGGCCGCTGTGTGTTGTCTTTAGGAGCGCCATACGCCACATCGCCAATCAAAGGATGTCCCAATGAAGCCAGTTGAACGCGGATTTGATGCGTGCGGCCGGTGAGAGGTCTGGCTTCGATCAAAGAGGCGCCGTTTTTGCCTGCAGAAGGGAATCGTTTCAAAACAGTAAAGGCTGTTTCAGACCAGCGGCCCTGATCCTGCACGGACATGCGATGCGGTGTTTGGCGTGAGCGGCCTACCATAGACCGGATATGACCGGCGTGAGTCTCAGGCATACCCCAAACCAATGATTGATAAATTTTCACAATAGTCCGCTTGGCAAATTGTGCGCTTAAGTGGTCAGCGGCCTGCGGTGTTTTGGCAATCACCATCACACCGGACGTGCCTTTATCCAGCCGATGCACCACCCCCGGCCTGGCTGTTGACAATGACGTGTTTTTCACGCAATTTTCCCAGCCAGACGCCAGTTTCGGCCACAGCCTCTGAATCAATGTGTCTTTTTGATAAGGTCCTGCCGGGTGCACCACCAGATCTGCCGGCTTATTCACCACAATAATATGCTTGTCTTCAAAAAGAATAGGGATGGAGTCAGCGGCTGATGTGGGCAGGCATGAAAATTTTGGGAACATCACATCAATTTTATCATTCAAAGACAATACATAACGCGCAGATGTTTTTTGTCCATTGACTTGAACAAACCCTTCTTTGATCAGTTTCTGGATATAAGTGCGTGAAAAAGAGGACATTTGCTTGGACAAAAACTTGTCCACTCTCTCAGGCGCGCCTTCAAAAATAAAAGTTTTGCCTGATTCGGATCTCAATTTTCGCTTCCCCTTTTTATCAAAACAAACCATATGCCCGCTGCCAAGAACAAACCAGAAATAGAAATCCACTGCGTGAATGTCAAATAAAGAAAAACAGGGCCGCGGTCATCTCCGCGCAAAAATTCAATGCCCAGCCTGATCACGCTGAAAAGACCCAAATAAAGCAAGGCCAGCTTGCCTGATCCTGGCCGTTTTGACATGGGGATCAACACCAAAACACCAAAGAGCAAAAAATTCAGAAAAGCTTCATAAATTTGTGTGGGATGAAGAGACACCTGCGCCGGGGCCAGTGTCTGCGAATGAGTGAACATAATGGCCCATGGCAGATCGCAGGGTTTCCCGTAACAGCAGCCCGCAAAAAAACAGCCAATGCGTCCAATGGCATGCGCCAAGGCCAGGCCTGGCGCACACACATCAGCGGCCAACCCCAAAGGCACGCTCTTCTTGCGGAACAGCCAAGCCCCTGCTGCTGCGCCAACAATAAGTCCGCCATACCACACCAGCCCGCCCTGCCATATTTTGAATATATCAATGGGACGCGTCCAATAATAATCCCAATTAAAAAGCACATAAAGAATCCTGGCCCCTATCAGCCCGAAAATAAGCGCCACCCAAACAAAATCCCCAATCACATCTTGTGAAAGACCAGACCGCTTGCCTGTGTGCAGAATCCATTGGAACCCCAAAAAAAATCCCACAGCCACAAAAGCGCCGTATGTATATAAACTGAATGATGACCACTCAAAAAGAACAGGAAACATGACCATATCCTTTAAATTCCAAGAAACAATAACCAAATAATAACCAATAACCAAGAAACAATAATCGGAACTACTCAGGTAACCACGGATAAACACGGTAAAAACGAAAATATTGTGATTCTTTTTCCAAGAAACAAACATAAACAAAGGTCAACGCTCTTTGCTTTCTGTTTTTGCCGTAAAACTCAGTAAAAACATGAGACAGATGCTCACAGTGATGGCTGAATCCGCCACGTTGAAAGTGTACCAATGAAAATTCTTATAATAAACATCCAAAAAATCCGTGACGCATCCCAAACGCAGGCGATCCGCCAAATTCCCAAGAGCCCCGCCCCACAGGAACCCCAAACCCACCACCCCCCATTTGCCTTGTTCGGCAATGTGGCGATGAGCAAACCCCAAAATCACCAGGATGATCAAAGTTGACACAATAAAAAACACATTGGCGTTTTGAAACATTCCAAAGGCCGCGCCTGTGTTCTGTACGTGTGTCAAAGAAAAAAAAGGCGTCACAGGAACAGAGCTGTATAACGGTATCAACCGAATCACCAAAATCTTGGTGACTTGGTCCAAAAGCAAGACACACGCAGCAATTGAAAAAAACAACAAATGGCGCATGACAAATGACATAAAAAATGGGACGTTAAATATTGGATGAGGCATAATAAATTAAATCCGGATATGTCCCCCTTTGATAAAAGGGGTCGCTCCCGCGCGACACTTCCACTAACCCGAATAATTCAGTTGGCTGCCTGGATTCGACAGAAAATTCGGGCATTTTTTCGTCACAAAAAAGCTCAACCATACTTTCAAGTATGCTTTCACTTTTTTGTTTAGAAAAAACGCCCGACTTTTCCGTCTCGGTCCAACGGCCCCAACTGAATTATCCGGGCTAACGCGGTCGGGAAACAGGAGGATTTGTCAACAATAAACTTATTTTGGTACAGTTTTTAAAGCATTCTCAGCTTCTGAACAGCGCGGACAAAGATTATCCGGCGTCAATTCACGCCAGATCCAGCATCTTGGGCATTTGGTCCCCGGCGCTTTCTGGACGGCCTTAACCCAAAAGGGACCGGTTTTTTCATCAGGCAGCAGAGTGATCTTCGAAACACCCATAAGATCAGCTGCTTTTTGCTCAGAAATTTCAGCCAGGAAGCTGTCTTTGTGGTGGTGAATTGTGACATGACTGTCATTGGGGCCATTAATGGTTTTTTTGCTCCGCTCTTTTTCAATTTCCTGATGGAGATCATTTTTTAGCCTTAACAAATCATCCATGGCAAAGCCGGCCTCTTGTGATACAGGCAGTGGTTTTGGAAAATCATTCAAAAACACGCTGTCCACATTAAAACAATTTGTGTCCAAAAGATTCTGTTCTCTCAGGGTTTGCCAGGTCTCCTCGGCGGTGAAGGACAAAAGCGGTGAAAGAAGACGGGCTAAAAAATTTGCAATATAAAGGAAAACCGTTTGAGCGCTGCGGCGGCGCGCAGAATGAGGCTGGTCGCAATAAAGAACATCTTTTAAAACATGCAAGTAATACCCTGAAAGCACATTGACGCAAAACACATCGCAAATTTTAATGCTCACAAGATGAAATTCATAGGCATTATAATGCTTCTCAGCTTCAGCCGCAAAAACATTTAAAGTTTTCAATGTGGTCAAATCAATATCTTCCAGCTTATCAACCGGCACACTGTGCCGGCTGAGGTCAAAATCAGACAGGTTCCCCAGCAAAAACCTGAGCGTGTTCCTGAGCTTTCGGTAAGTGTCAATCACCCGGTTCAGAATATCCTGAGACAAACGCACATCTTCCCGGTAATCGCTCATGGCCACCCAAAGGCGCAGAATATCCGCCCCGTACTTCTCCAAAACTTCC